>JBILPX010000202.1:0-6005 GCA_044373565.1 Roseomonas sp. | reverse complement strand
GAAATTGATCGCGCGGATGGGTTGAGCATTTTCAAGCCAAGTGGAATCACTTGGCGGCTCGGAAAATGCGATCAAACGATGTTTTAGAGCGTCTCTGCCATGCGGATGCGTGGCGGAAACGCTCTAAACGACAGCCGTCATCCCGCCATCCACGTAAAGCAAATGGCCGTGGACGAAGTCTGAGGCGGGTGCAGCGAGGAAGACGGTGGCACCCACCAATTCTTCCACCTTGCCCCAGCGTCCGGCGGGCACGCGCTGGCAGAGCCAATCGCTGAATTCAGCGTTTTGGACGAGCGCGCTGGTGAGTTCTGTCGCGTAATAGCCGGGGGCCACGCCATTCACATTGACGCCGTGTTTCGCCCATTCGGCGCAAAGCGTGCGCGTCAGCATGCGTAGTGCGCCTTTGCTGGCCGCATAGGGCGCGATGGTCGGGCGGCCCAATTCGCTTTGCACGGAACAGATAGTGATGATTTTGCCGGCGCCGCGCGGGACCATGCGTTTGCCGGCGGCTTGGCAGCAATACCAGACGCCGTCGAGGTTGGTGCCGAGCACTTCGCGCCAGGTTTCGGGTGTCATTTCGGTGGCGGGGGCGCGGCGCATGATGCCGGCATTGGCGACGAGGATATCAATCGGCCCGATCGTGCTTTCCATTTCCACGAAGGCGTCCTCAACGCTTTTGGGATCGGTCACGTCGAAGGCGCGGGTGATGGTTTCGATGCCTGCGTCCTGGAGTTTTTTGTGGGCGTTCTGGAGCCTTTCCGGATCGCGCCCGTTGATGATGACGCGCGCCCCCGCTTCTGCGAGCCCCTTTGCAAGTGCAAAGCCAATCCCCTGACTGGACCCCGTCACGAGCGCTGTTTTCCCATTTAGGTCAAAGAGTTTCATTTGCGGTTCCTCAAGTTCTGGCGGGGTCCGGGGTAACACGTCTTGGTTTTGCGCGCAGCCGCCACACCAACCCTGCGCGCCCTGCGGGCATTTGCCCGCAGTCACCCCGGCGGGGGTTAGGGGGCAGCGCCCCCTGTTGTCTTGAGTTTATTGTATTGTTCGTCCCCTAGCAGCGGCAGCAATATTTCTTCGTTATGTTCCCCAAGCTTCGGTGCTGGCCGGGCTAGGATGCCTGGTGTCGCCGAAAGTCGCGGCACCATTCCGTGCATCGGCAGCCAGCCGCCTGGCATATCGGCATCCGGCACTTCGATCAGCGCTTCGCGCTCGATCGCGTAAGGATCGCTATCCAGCATTTCGGTATCCATGATGGGCCCGATGGTGACACCGGCCTTGTCGAAATGCGACAGGTTTTCCGCGAGGCTCCGCGCGCCGATGAAGCCGCCGATAATCGCGTCCAGTTCTTGCCAATTCTGGACGCGCGCCGGGTTATTGGCGAAGCGTGGATCGGTGATCAAAGCTTCCTGCCCGATGGACCGCAGCAGTTTTTCTGTCATGCCTTGCGTGGAGGCGGATAGGCAGACCCAGCCGCCATCCTGGGTGCGATAGGCGTTGCGCGGCGATGTATTGGTGCTGCGGCTGCCGGTGCGGGGTTTGCGTTTGCGCGTCAGGCGCCAATTCGCCACTTGCGGTTCCAGCACGCTGAACAGCGGTTCGAATAATGAGATATCAATCACTTGTCCCTGGCCCGTCGCCTCCGCGTGGCGGAGTGCGATCATGGTGGCTGCGGAACCATAAAGCCCGGCATAGGCATCGCCCATGAACATCGGCGGCAGCACGGGTTCGCGGTCTTCAAAACCATTAATGGCGGCAAAGCCGGAATAGCCTTCAACCAAAGTGCCAAAGCCCGGCTTATGGCGGTATGGCCCATCTTGTCCCCAGCCGGAAACGCGCGCGATGACCAGGCGCGGATTGGCAGCGAGCAGGCTTGCGGGATCAAGCCCCATGGCTTCCAGCACGCCGGGGCGGAAGCTTTCCACCAGCATGGCGGCGCCCTGGGCCAAGGCACGCACGGCGGCGATGCCCTCAGTGCTTTTCAGATCAAGACAAATGCTTTTCTTGTTGCGGCAAATGGTCTTCCAACTTGTCTCCACCCCGCCCACACGCCAGGCGCGTAGTGTGTCGCCTTCGGGTGGTTCCACCTTAATCACTTCCGCGCCGTGATCAGCGAAAACCTTGGTCAAGATATTGCCGGCGACCAGGCGCGAGAGGTCCACCACGCGCACGCCATCCATGGCGCCCTTCGCGGTTGGGTCGAAATTCTTGCGGTGCATTTCGGCCATGGGATCAATCCAGCTTGATATTCGCCGCCGTCGCCACTTCGCGCCAGCGGGCAAGTTCAACGCGCAGGATTTCGGTAAAGGCTTGCGGTGTGGTTGGGGATGGCCGCGCGCCTTCGGATTGCAAAAGCTTCGCCATTTCCGGGTCTGCGAGGGCGGCGTTTGCTGCGGTGTTCAGGCGCACAAGGATTTCTGGTGGCAGGCCGCGCGGTGCGAAAAGCCCCCACCAGATATCGCTTTCATAATCAATGCCGGTTTCCTTGACGGTGGGGCCGGGGGGCGAGCCATCTGGCGCGCCTGGCGCCGTATAGGCCAAAAGCCTGACGCGGCCTTCGCGCACCACGCCGGCCGCGCTTGGCATGGTGGTGATCAGCACGGGGATATGGCCTGCCACTAAATCCGTCACCGCGGGCGGCATGCCGCGATAAGGCACGTGGTTCATCTGAATGCCGGCGCGGAGGCAAAAATATTCGGTGACGAAGTGATTGATCCCGCCAGGGCCTGAGGAGCCGTAATCAATCGCGCCCGGCCTTTCGCGCGCCATCCGCACCAAATCAGGCACGCTGCGCGCGGGGAAATCCGGATGCACCAGCAAGATAAAGGGTGAGCGCGCGAGCAAGGCGACGGGGGTGAAATTCTCCAAAACGCCCCAGGGCACGCGCTGCGTGATGGAAGTGGTGGCGAAGGATGACGAGGAGACCATGAGCGTATAGCCATCCGCCGGAGATTGCGCGACCGCGGTGGCGCCAATCGCCCCCCCAGCCCCGGCGCGGTTTTCGATCACCACGGGCTGGCCTAGGCGCGCTTGCAAACGCTCGGCCAAGGGGCGGGCGACAACATCGTTTGACCCTCCGGGCGGGAAGGGTACGACGATTCGCACCGGCCGGGCGGGCCAGGGCGCCTGGGCGAGGGCTGGGGCGGCAAGCGGCGCAGTGGCGGCCAGCAAAAGGGCGCGGCGGGGAAGGGTAGGGGTCATCAGGTGGTCTCCTGGGCAGCGGAGCTGACAGTTTCGCCTATTGTGGCGCTTCTGCGAAGCGGGCTTGCCCCTGTTCATCACCGGCGGCATTAGCCATCATGTATTTTTCGATGAGGATTCTGGTTGGCAATGGCCGATGACAGGCCTTTCAGGGAATGGCCCTTGGAACAGCTCGCCGAATATGCGGCGCAGCATAAGGGCGATCGCGTCCTGCTTTCCCAGTTGCTGATTGAAACCGAACGTCGCCCTGGCGCGCGCGCCAAGCTGATGGCGCGGCGTATTGAAAATTACTTGGCCAATGTATTGACCAAGCTACCCGGCCGTGGCGCGCCGCCTGAGGAAATGCGCCGCTATCTGGCCATTGCCGCGGAAGAAATTGCCGTGCTGCGCAAGCGCTTGCAGGATGCGGAGGTTGAGCTGAAGAAGCTCAAGGAAACGCCTACGGATGGTAGCCCACATGCGCGGGTATATCTTACGCCCAATGCGCCGCTTTGGCTGATTGTGGAAGTACGCCGCGCCTTCCGCCGGCGCTATCATCCGGACAAGCAGACCGATCCGGTGAAGCGCCAGAATGCAGAGGAAACCTTCAAGCGCGCGGAAGAAGTATTTGAAAATCTGCAAGGTCGCGGCGAGGATTGACGCAACCCTGGGGGCATTCAGGGCAATCGGACTCGACCCAATTCAGCGCAAAGCCGCGGAATATGCTGCGCGAAGGGGAAGAAGCCGCGCCCGGCCAAGGGCCAACAGGCTTCATCCCAGGGACGGCGCAGCGGGCATAGGCGATAGGGGTGCAAGGAATCCGCTACCCAACCAATAGGGGCTTCAGGCATCACGACTACATCATGCGCCAGAAGACCGGGCAGATCATCAAGCGTGATGCGTTCAGCCGGCACGCCGAAATGCCGCGCGGCGCGGTTCAGCCCATCATCCAGCGCGGCTTCGGTGAAGCGTCGCACCATCGGTGCGGCGCCGAGCGGTGAGCGCGCTTCAGGGCAGGAAAGCCCCACCACACGCCGCACTTCAAGCCCCGCAAGCGGCAGGCTTTCAGGATGCAGATCATCTTCATGCAGCAACAGCACCACCGGGCCGCGGGGAGGCGCGGGCAGGGCAGGGATGGGGCGCGGTGCGGGCAGATCAGGTTCCTGCAAAGGCGTCGGCGCTTCATTCAAGGCACTATGAGGGGCAAAGCGGCCACCCGTATGGCGCGCGATATTCTCGGCCCGCGCCACGTAATGCTTGCCTTTGGTGTGCAGCCCCGCGACCCAGCGCCAAGAAAGGGTGTTTGACGCCGCATCACCATCCAGCAAATGGCGCAAGAAGAAATCCGCGCCGAGGAACCAAGGCAGGTGCAGGGTAAAAATCCAAATACTCGCGAACCACATGCGCGCGTGATTGTGCAGGTTGCCGGTTTCGATCAGTTCCGCCACCCAAGCATCGAAGCAGGCAATGCCGGTGCGCCCGGCAATGGCCGCCGCATAACCCTCAGGCCGCGCCTGCACGCCAGCCGCGACATGCGCGCGATACTCTGCCCAGACTGCCGGGCGCTGCGCCAGCCAGCCCTTCCAATAGCTCCGCCAAAATACTTCCTTGATGAATTTATCGGCCATCTCTGCGCCATGGGCGGCGATGGCGGTGGCCACCACCTCCTGCTCCGTGATCAGGCGATGACGGATATAGGCGGAAAGCACGGAGACATGGGCGGGCTTGCCGGGGCCGGGGTCGAAATTGCGCCCTTCGGCATAGGCGCGGCCCATCAGAGGCGTGAAGGCCCCTAATCTTTCAAGGGCAGCGGCGCGGCTTGGCTGCATGGCGGCGAAACGGCAAGGGCCACGCGGCCCTTGCCACAATACTTACAGCTTTTCGACCTGGCCGTATTCCAGATCCACCGGCGTTGAGCGGCCAAAGATGGAAACGCTCACCTTCAGGCGGCCCTTTTCCTCATCCACATCCTCAACCACGCCATTGAAGGAGGTAAAGGGACCATCGGCCACACGCACCTGCTCACCAACCTCATAGATCACGGCGGGCTTGCGGGGCTTGTCCACGCCTTCCTGCACCTGCTTCAGCAAGCGCTCCGCTTCCGCCGCCGGCACAGGCTGGGGCTTGTTGCGTGCGCCAAGGAAGCCAGTGACCTTCGGTGTATCCTTCACCAAATGCCATGCGTCATCGGTCATTTCCATCTTCACCAGCACATAGCCGGGGAAGAATTTGCGGTCCGTATCAATCTTCTGGCCGCGCCGCACCTCAACCACCTGTTCGGTCGGCACCAGCACTTCGTCGAACTTGTCGGCCAGGCCCTTTTGCGCAGCCTGCTGCTTGATCTGCTCGGCGATCTTGCGCTCGAAGCCAGAATAGACATGCACGACATACCACTTCTTATCGGCCACGGTGCCGTACCTCCTTAAAACCTTGCTTAGCCGATACCAAAGATCAGCCGCATGGCCAACTGGATCAGTTGATCCACGACCAGAAAGAAAATCGCAGCCAAGGCCGAAAGCCCCAGCACCAGCCCCGTGGTGATGAGGGTCTCCTTACGCGACGGCCAGGTAACCCTTGAGGCTTCCTGACGGACTTCCCGAACGAATTGCGCGGGATCGAGCTTGGCCAATGGCGGTTCCCCTGAAAAACACTACCGGGTGGCAGCCCTGTCAGACCCCCACCCGGAAAACACTAATTAGTACGCGTCCCGTTCACATTCGTTCACCGGACACACACCAGATCCTTCTTTGGGAGCATTTTCCGCACCGCCAAGTGTGTCCACTTGGCTTGAAAATGCTCTAAAACTGGCAGGGGCGGAGGGTCTCGAA
>JBILPX010000201.1:0-6007 GCA_044373565.1 Roseomonas sp. | reverse complement strand
TCCACCGGCCCGCCCATGGTGCCGATATGGGGCAGAGCCAGCGCTTCTTCGGGCGACAAGCCCCAATCAAGCAGCGCAACCAGCGTCTTCGCGACATAGCCAATAATGCGCGGCCCGCCGGGGGAACCCACCACGGCATGCAGCGCACCCGAGGCATCCAGCACAATGGAAGGCGCCATGGATGACCGCGGCCTTTTGCCGGCCTCCACCCGATTGGCGATGGGCCGGCCATTGGCTTCCGGCGAGAAGCTGAAATCCGTGAGCTGATTGTTCAGCAAAAAGCCGCGCACCATCAGCCGCGCGCCGAAAATTGCTTCAATAGTTGTCGTCATGGAAAGCGCATTGCCCGCGCCATCCACAATGGCGATGTGGCTGGTGCCGGCCTCATAATCCTGGGTTTGCGGGGCCAGGAATGTTTCCCGCCAGGAAGGATTGCCGGCACGCACATTCTGCATGGCGCGGTCGCGATCCATCAACTGCGCGCGTGCGGTCAGATAGGCGCGGTCCGTCAGACCCTGCACCGGCACGGGCACGAAATCCGCATCCGCGAGGTAAAGGTTGCGATCAGCAAAGGCCAAGCGCCCGGCCTCCCCAAGCAGATGCGCCGCATCCACCCCGCGCGGGTCAAGCCGCGGCATATCGAAATGTTCAAGCAGGCCAAGGATTTGCGCGACCGCCACGCCGCCCGAAGAAGGTGGCGGGAAGCCGCAAACGCGAAAGCTGCGATAGGGGGTGCAAATGGCGCTGCGCTGCCTTGGCTGGTAGCGCGCCAAATCTTCCAGCGCCATGACGCCCGGATTGCTTGGGTGGTTGCGGATGGCGGCGATGATATCCTCCGCAATCGGCCCCCTTTGCAGCGCCGCCGCGCCGTCGCGCGCGACCGCGCGGAGCGTCTCGGCCAAGGCTGGGTTGCGCAGCCGATGGCCGGGCGGCAGGGCCTGGCCATCCGGGGTGAAGAAATAGGCGGCAGAGGCAGGGTCGCGCCTGAGTAACAGCGTATCGGCGGCGATTTCGCGGTTGAGGCGCGCGCTGACGGGAAAGCCTTCTTCCGCCAGCCGAATGGCCGGTTCCATCAGCCGCGCCCAGGGCAGCTTGCCATGGGCGCGATGCGCCGCTTCCAGCACGGGCAATACACCTGGCACGCCAACGGACCGCCCACTGGCCATGGCTTCCAGGAAGGGCATGGGCCGGCCATCGCGCAGGAACAGCGCGGGGGTTGCGGCAGCGGGCGCGACTTCCCGCCCATCCCAGGCTTCGATCCCGCCATCGGCGGCGCGGCGAAACATGATGAAGGCGCCGCCGCCAATGCCGGAGGCTTGCGGTTCCACAAGCGTCAGCACCGCCTGCACCGCCACGGCGGCATCCAGCGCACTGCCGCCATCCCGCAGCACGCCAAGCCCGGCTTCGACTGCCAGCGGATGACCAGCCGCGACCATATGGCGCTGCGCGGGCTGAGCGGCGGCGGAGAGGGGGGCGAGGAGGAGGGAGAGGAGAAGAAGGAAACGGATCATGGCAGTCTAGATTGGCGCCATCATCCTCCACTGCACAAGGCGCCGCAGCCTTCTCAAGCTGCGGTTTGTATTGAAGTCACCAAGGCAGCGTTTGTGGTTGGGGCCTGGTTTGGGGCGAGAACATCTTCACCTGTGGCCGGTTTGAAAATGAGGAGTTCCCGAATGACTTCGTGATGCGTGTTTTTCATGGGGATGGCTTCCACATGGAACCCATGCCGCGCGGCCATGGCCCTTACCTCTGGTGCATCATCATAGGTCAGCATCACTGCGCCCTGAACGGAAGCGAGAAGGCCGAAAAGCGCTTCATGATCCACATCATTATGGCTGTAGAGCCGTGATCCTGCCCGCTTACCACCTGCGGTATAGGGCGGATCCACAAAGAACATCGCATGCGGATTCTTAGCAAACACCCTGATCATTTCGAAGGCGTCTTTTTCTTCGAAGGTTATTTTGCTGCGGAGTTGAAACAGCGCTTCAATGCGTCTGGCCAAGGTGTCCGGATACCAGCGCGACCTGAGGCCCTTTCCGGCCTCGCCTTCCTTCACCAAGCCCGCGCCCGGCGCCATGATGCCGCCGCGCTGCACGCGGTTCTTGACGATGGTACGGAAAGCGCGCGTTCTGACGGAAGAAGGGTGTGTGTCCAAAACCTCCTTCACTTTCGCCAGATTGACCTCAAAGGCGCGAATTTGGCGGCATAGCCAGTCAACGTCTGATCGTGGCGCATGGAAAATCACGTGCCAGACAGCGGCGACGTCTTCATCAATCTCCCCAAGCACGACCCGCTTGCAAAGACCTTCCGCCGCCGTGGTCAAGCCCGCCATGGCCCCGCCCGCAAAAGGCTCGATCAGGACTGAGCCTTCGCTCTGCGCCGACTGGAGCCATTTCCTGACTTCGGGGACGAGCCAAGTCTTCCCGCCGGGGTAGCGGAAGGGGCTCAATTGCCGAACCTGGGCGACATTCGTTGGTTTTTCGACAGAACCGAAACGCGCTATTAGCACGGCCGGCGGCTGCGCTGCATTGGTATCAATGGGCGTCGTAAGCCCCCCAACCAACACGCCCTTACACCCATCATCGAGCAAGGGTGCACCACAGGCCGTGCCGTCAATCTCTAACCCCTGCGGACGCTTCTTTCGGCCTTTCAGCGGAGTGAGATCGGGCGTCATGTCTTTCCGACTCGGTGAATGTTCACGATTTATACCTGTAGCTTCGAGGTCGGTCAACCGCATTTTCCGATCAAAATAGTTCCGCTTAGCTCGGGCATTACCTATCGCTCCTTTTGGGGCGCTGATCGCGCGGCAGTAATTTGTTTCTGATACGACTCTCAAAAACCTTTAAGGGTACTGGCTTACCGCCGGTCAGCCCTTCAACGGATCGTTCCAGGGTTGTGAAACGGACCTCATCGCGGATCAGGCGCTTGAGGCCGCCATTACCAGCATTTTCGAAACCCACGATGAACCAGGCGATATCCGCATTGGAGATATCCTCGACCCGGTCCATTTCACCGATCGAATCAAAAAAAGGCCGATCAACCACTACCGCCATTTTCTTCCCCTAGCGCCGTAGGGTGGGAACCTTGATCTGAAGCTGCGCCATCAGGCGCTTAGGCCCGCTGCTACGATAATCAGGCCGCCGGCGACCCTTGGGAAAGGGGAGCGAAGGCACGTGTGGATCGGCCAGGGATTCAAAATCCCCCTTCATCGCGTCACCGCTGAAATAGACCGCCTGAATCTCCAAGGCAGCCCATTGCAACGCCTCGGAAGCCACGGGGCCGGACTTGACCAGGATCATGTCCAGCCGACCCACATCATCCCCCCCTCGCCATTGTGCAGCGGGCCTCCCTCAAGAAAACCAACCTCTGCTGCGACAAGAGGATTGGCATCGTCGAGGATCGTCTCACCCACCCAACGCAACACTTCCAGATCATGATGAAAGCGGTAGGGGCAGGTGACGCGCAAAGCTCCTGCCGGCCCTTCAACGGGTTTGGCCATCACGGCCTCGGTTTCGGCGCTTTGGTCGGGCGCATAGAGGCGAAGCGAACACACCCCGCCCTCCTTCGAACATTTGGCGCCTTGTTTGCGGGCCTGAAAGGGACAGGGACGTTCCGATCTTTCCCTTTTTGGGCGGAGCAAATCCAAGGTTATATCGCTGCGTTCTTTGGGCGTTAGGTCAAGGATATCGCGCCCGAACCACTCGGCGATGCCAAACCTTCGGGATGGTGGTCGTGTTTGCTTCGGCATCAGACCCTGCGCTACGATTCGGGAAACCACATTAGATGGCAGTATGAACGAATTTGCATGCTCTTGGTTTCGACGGCCATTCGAGCTGGTCTGAGATAAGCTCCCTGGAGTTTCATGTAATGCCCCGCCAAACCCCACCCACCCATCGCCTGCTGCGTGGCAGGCGCGCTTATGCCGCCGGTCAGGATGCCGAAGCCCTCGCCGCCGAAGCCCTGACCGCGGAAGGCTGGCTTATCCTCGCCCAAAGATGCCGCACCGAAGCCGGCGAAATTGACCTGATCGCCGAACGAGCCGGCCTGCTCGCCTTCATTGAAGTGAAGGCGCGCCCTTCGCTGGTCGAGGCCGCCTTCGCCCTTGGCCCGCGCCAACGCGCCCGGCTGGTTGCGGCGGCAGAGGCCTGGCTCGCCGAACACCCCGGCCATGGCGCGGCGGGCATGCGCTTTGATGTCATGCTGGTGGCCGCCGATGGCACCATCCGCCGCATCGCCGATGCCTTCAGGATCGAAGACTCCTAAGCAGGCTTCTCCGCCATCATCAGGTAATTCACCCCCGTATCGCGGGTAATGCGCCAGGCGCCGGACAACCCCATTTCCATCCCGGCCACATCCGCAACCCGCAGCCCCGCGCCACGCAGCCCGGCGCCAAGTTCGGCGGGGGTCACAAACATCCGCCAATCATGCGTGCCAATGGGCAGCAGCCGCAGCAGATATTCCGCGCCAAGCTTCGCCATCAGGAAGGATCGCGGCGTGCGGTTCAGCGTGGAAAGGAACACCTGCCCCCCAGGCCGCGCGGCTCGGGCCAGCGCGCCCAGAAAGGCCGCGCGTTCCGCCACATGTTCAATCACTTCCAGCGATATCACGGCATCGTAACCGCCGGCCTCGGCCAAATCCTCTGGCCCACCCAGGCGGTAATCAATGGCAAGCGCGCCCGCTTCGGCATGGGCGCGGGCTGCCGCCAGCGCCTCGGGTGCGGCATCCATACCCGTCACCTCAGCGCCGAGCCGCGCCAGCGCCTCAGAAGCCAAGCCTGCCCCGCAACCCACATCCAAAACCCTGAGCCCCGCCAAGGGCGCTGCCCCGCCCGGTTTGCGGCCATGGGTGCGGGCCAGTCTTTCGGCGATCCAGCCAATACGCACCGGATTCATCCGATGCAGCGGCTTCATGGGGCCATTGGGGTCCCACCAGCGCGCGGCCAGAGCGTCAAATTTGGCGATTTCCGCCCCAAGCGCCGTTGCTTCCGCCAAGGTGATGCCCTTTCTTGCGCTGATCCGCTGTGATGGGTTGCGCGCAACCCGCCCCCCCGGTATCTGTCCCGCCCCGCGCGCCGGCGCAACCGCCGGTCCTTCCTTTTCCGCCCCGCCCAGGGAAAATAGCCTTCTATGGCCCGTATTGTCATGAAATTCGGCGGCACGTCAGTCGCTGATCTGGATCGTATCCGCAATGTCGCCGCCCGCGTGAAGCGAGAGGTTGATGCCGGCCATCAGGTGGCTGTCGTGGTTTCCGCCATGTCGGGTGTGACCAACCAACTCGTCAAATGGTGTCAGGACCTATCCCCGCTGCATGATGCGCGCGAATATGACACGGTGGTCGCCACTGGGGAGCAAGTGACAACCGGCCTGACGGCCATTGCCCTGCAAGCGATTGGCGTTGATGCGCGTTCCTGGCAGGGTTGGCAGGTGCCGATCATCACGGACCAGGCGCATGGCAAGGCGCGGGTCGATTCCATTGATGGCGCGGCGCTGATTGAACGCATGCAGCAAGGCCAGGTGCCGGTGATTGCTGGCTTTCAGGGCATTGAGCCCACACGCAACCGCATCACCACGCTTGGCCGCGGCGGGTCTGATCTTTCGGCTGTCGCCATCGCCGCCGCCGTCAAGGCGGATCGCTGCGATATCTATACCGATGTGGACGGCATCTATACGACCGACCCGCGCATTGTGCCGCGCGCGCGCAAGCTTGAACGGATTTCCTATGAGGAAATGCTTGAACTCGCGTCCGTGGGCGCCAAGGTCTTGCAGACGCGGTCGGTTGAACTTGCGATGAAGCAGCGTGTGCGCGTGCAGGTGCTCTCCAGCTTTGAAGACAAGCCAGGCTCGCTCGTGGTTGATGAGGATGAAATCGTGGAACAGCCCGTCGTTTCCGGCATCGCCTATTCGCGCGATGACGCCAAGATAACGCTCCGCCGCGTGCCGGACAGGCCCGGTGTGGCCGCCGCCGTTTTCGGCGCGCTCGCCAAGGCCAATGTGAATGTGGATATGAT
>JBILPX010000200.1:0-6010 GCA_044373565.1 Roseomonas sp. | reverse complement strand
AAGATTATCGGTGGGCGCCAGCGCTGTATTGGGCAGCGCGATCTGGATCCACCAGTTCTGCAAAGGCAGGATGGTGATGCCGCTATTACGTCGTAGCGCTTCTACCGAACGTGTCGGCACATCTTCAACCACATGCAGCGCGCCGGTTTCCAAGCCCGCCACGCGGGCGCTGGCTTCGGTCACGATGCGGAAAGTAACGGTATCCAGGCAGGCAACACGATAGCCACCAAAACCTGTGCGCTGTTCGTAGGCGGTATTGGGCTTATAGCCATCAAAGCGCCCAAGCTTGGCGTGGCTGCCGGGCACGAATTCCATCAGCCGGAAAGGCCCAGTGCCTACAGGGCGAAGCTGCTGGCGTTCATCATCCTTATGTTCTGAAGGGATGATAACGATGGGGACTGAGAAGGAAGACAGCGCCTCAACAAAGGTGGGCTGCACCTGCTTCATGCGGATGATGAAGGTTTGCGCATCCGGCGTTTCCCAGCCCGCGACATTATCCAGCGTGCTGCGTTGCAGACCAATCCGGTTGTAGCGATCAAAGGAAGCCGCGATATCCGCGGATGTCAGCGCCTTGCCATTATGGAAGGTGATGCCCTGGCGGAGCTTGAACGTATAGCTCATGCCATCAGGGGCTTCCTGCATGGATTCGGCCAATTCCGGGATGGGCCGGTTATTGTCGTCACGCGTGATCAGCGTCTCGTAGATGTTCATCGCGATATTGCGCGTTGAAATCGTGCTGGACGTCATCTGATCCAGCGAATTGACATTGGCTTCCTGGCCAAACACCAGGTCTCCGCCGCGCGTGGGGCAGGTGAAAGGGGCGGCCAGCAGCGGCGCCGCTGACAAGGCAAAGGCAGCAGCAACAAGGCCCGTGCTGAAACTGAGGCGTTTCATCCATGCTCTCCCGTTATTAGTGGTGGCTTAGCTTCATGCGCGCGCCCCGCGGCGTCAACCATTATTGGCGAGCCCGGCAAAACGGCGCACAACATTTTCCGTGAGCCGGCTGATTGGCCCCTCAAACCCCTGGCGCCACAGGCTGCCGCAATAGGTGATGGAACCAACGGCGAAGACGCCACCGCCGCCGGGTGTGTCGAAATAAATGATCTCGCCGCGCTTGAGCGCCTGGGCCTTTTCGCCATTCACGGTGTTCACATGCGAAAGCAATTCTTCCGGCACGGCGACAAAGGAAGCGGGCGGGTCTTCCGAAACGGCCAGGATCGCCGTGCCATCCGGCGTGCCAAGGGCCGGGTCCGCGCGGTCCAATTCAAAGCCGGCCGCGCCGCCGCCGGAAAGCCCGTAATCGCCAATGGTCTCTCCTTCCACGCCTTCGAACATCCAGGCATGGCGGGCTTCTCGCGCGGGTGGCAGCAGCCGATAATAGGTGCCTTCAAACAGCCCCTGGCCGGAAAAGCCAACGCCCGCCAATTGCTGCGGCGGGCGGCGATTGCGCCGCCACAGCCCGCCATAGGCGCCATCGGTCTGGTGATAATATTCGCCGGGCTCGGCGGCCCAGGCGCGAATGCCGCCCTCGGCGCGGCGCAATTCAAACGTGCCGGGCAGATCGGTGGGCTGGGCGATGCGCCAATAAAAGCCATTGCCGCCCAGATACATCATCCGCCCGCTGCTGCGCGTATAGGCGTAAAGCGCATCGAGCGTTTGCGGCGTGTGATATTCCGGGTGCGATCCCGTCATCACCACCTTGTAATTGCCGAGCAGTGCGGCGCCTTCTTCGTGCAAATCGTGATCCGTGATCACATCGAAAGGCATGCCGCGCGCTTCTAGCCAGGCCAGAATATGCGTATCGGCGGGGTAGTGCCGCAGCCCCGATCCCTTCGCATCATTGAAGGTGAGGAAACCCGGCCGCATGGTCAGAATCGGGCGGAGCCGCGATGTAAAGGCGATGCCACTGTTGTCAGGGTGGCGATTATAGGTGGACCGCCCATAGATCGGAAAATCATCCGGATTATGCGGATAAGCGCCCCAGGCAGCGACTCGCGCGCGATAGGCTGCATCCGCATTGCCGCGCGCATGATTGGCATAGGCCTGATAGGTGAAGGTGGATGCCAGAAAAGCGATGGGCGCGGTGGCCGTGCCGCGCGGGGGCAGCACATAGAAGGGGATGTGATCCTCCCCCGCTGCGCAGGTGATGTGGAAGGCATAGGCGCCGGAGCGTAAATCCGCCGGCACTTTGAAGCTGAAATCATCCGCCCAGCCGCAATCGCTCAAATCATCGGCGTGGAAATGGATGGCGCCGTAATCGGGGCCTGCATGGCGCCAGCACATCTCAGCGCCTGACCAGCGGGCGCCGACCACGGCGCGGGTTGGCACATTCACCAGATCGCCATGGCAGGCTTGCGGGCCGATATCCTCCACGCGCTGTGTTGCGATGCCGCGCGTGAAATCCCAGGCTGCGATCAAGCCGGGGGAGGCCGCGGAAAGTGGCTGATCTGGGCGCGGCCATTCGGCGTGAAAGCCAGCCATGATGGCGGGTTCTTCGATCTTGCCGGTCAGATGCGCGCCCGGCGCGGTGGCGTTTTCGGCAGCAATCATCACTAGGCCGGCGCCATCGGGCAGCGCCAAACCAACCGCCGAGATTTCACGCGTGCTGGCGGGAGAGGCATCTTCGATACACTGCGCCCCCAGCAGAATACGGCCGGTGGCGGGATCGGCACTCAGCCAAAGCCGGTGCCAACGCCTGAGCGCCAAGGGCGCGCTAAGGCGAAGCTGCCGGTCACCGCCGGGCCAGGTGATGCGCGCCATCGGCCCATGCGGCCCAACCGCCAGCGTCACGCTTTGCCCCGCCTGTTCTTCGCTGATCACCGCGGCGTCCGCGCTGGGTTGCGCCTGGAACCAGACCAGCGCGGTCCAGGTAACGGGCCCCGCCGCGCGCTTCGGCGCCTTGGGGATCATTGCATAAGACCCAAGCCGGATCGGCTGGTGGCGGCCCTGAAATTCGGCATCGAAACGCGCTGAGAGGTCCTCAAACCGCAGCCCTGGCCCGGCCGGGTTGGGGTCGCCAGAAATCACGCGGCGTAGCCTTGCGCGGTAGCGCCCGCCGCTTGGCACGCTGATCTTCACCGCCAGGCTTTCGCCAGGGCGTGCGGAAAACCGGTCCAGATAGCCGGTAATGGGCAATTCGGCGGGCTTGGCTTCGGCCATGGGGGGTCCTTTCTCGGTGGAGAATGGTCTGCGCCCTGCCTAGCGCCGTCAACACCCGGCTAGGTGGTCAGGCGCGCCTGATCTGTGCAAGGCTTCACCAAGGGAATGTTCCAGGGAGGTCCACATGGCCGCGATCATCGAAAAACTGAGCGATAGCCGTGCCGAGGCGCGCGAATGGGAACTGCGCTGCGACATGGCCGCAGTGTTTCGCATTGGCGCCAGGCTCGGCTGGAATGAGCATATCGGCAATCACAATAGCTTGATGCTGCCGGATGAGACCGAGCCGCGCTTCCTGATTAATCCGCGCGGCTATTTGTTCCAGGAATTGAAAGCATCCGATCTGATTGTCTGTGACCTGGAAGGGCGCGTGCTGCGCGGCAGTGGGGAACTGCGTAAGGTTGCGTTTCATATCCATACGCGCATTCACCTCGGCAATCCGGCGGCGACCTGTGTGATCCATGTCCATCCACGGCATCTGACAGCGCTTTCCATGGTGCAGGGCGCGGAATTCGCGCTTTCGCATCACAACAACCTGCTGCTGAATGACCGCACGGTTTATGATGATGAAGGCGATCAGCCGGTGCATAGCAATGAAGAAGGGGACCGGATTGCGCGGCTGATGGGCGATAAGACCATCATGCTGATGCGCGGCCATGGCGTGACCGTGGTGGGCCCGACCGTGCATGACGCTTTTGACGAATGCTACATGGCGGAACGCACCTGCATGTATCAGCTGACTGCCATGCAAACCGGGCTGCCCTTGCATAAGCTGCCCGATAATCTGCGCCGCAATCACACGGGGCCATGGGGTGAAAAGCTGGATGCGCGGCTCCATCTGAATGCTTGGCGCCGTGTGCTTGACCGGGAAGAACCGGATTACGCGCGCTGAAATGACAACAAATAAAGGGAGGAAAACAATGATCCAACGTCGCAGCCTTCTCGCCACACCACTCGCCCTTGGCCTGGCGAGCCCCGCGATTGCGCAAGCCGCCTGGCCCAATCGGCCCGTGCGCGTCTTTGTCGGCTTTCCGCCGGGTGGGTCGCTTGATGTGATGACGCGGCTTGCCTGCGAAGTCTTGTCGCGCCGCTTCGGGCAGAATTTCATTGTGGAGACACGTTCGGGCGCTTCCGGCAATATCGGCACAGAAGCCATCGCGCGCGCGACACCAGATGGCTACACCATCGGCACGATCAGCATGCATAATGTGGTGATCAACCCCATGCTGTTTAAAACCCTGCCCTATGATCCGGAGCGTGATTTCGCCTGGATCAGCGCCATGTGGGATTTGCCCAATGTGGTGGCGGTGCCGGCGCAGCATGTGCCGGCGCAAACGCTCCAGGAATTCATCACCTGGGCCAAGACGCGGCGCGGCGGCATTAGCTACGGGTCTTCGGGGGTGGGTACGACCATTCACCTTTCCGGCGCCTATCTGCTTGGGCGCGCCGGCATTGACAGCACCCATGTGGCCTTCCGCGGTGCGGCGCAGACCATCCCGGCCATGCTTTCGGGCGACATTCAGGTCGCGGTGGATAATCTCGCGAGCTATACGGGCGTTATCCAGGAAGGGCGCATCCGCCCCTTGGCTGTGACCATGCCGGAACGCTGGCCCACCCTGCCCAATGTGCCCACCATGGCGGAAGCGGGGATGGATAATTTCAACGTCAGCCCCTGGCATATGTGGGGTGGGCCACGCGCCATGCCGCGTGAGATTGTGGATAGGATTTCTTCTGAAATCCGCACGGCCTTTGCCGATCCCGAATTGCAGCAACGCGCTATTGGCATGGGCGCGCGGCTGACGGGTTCAACACCGGAAGAATTGGCCGCGCGGTTGAAGCGCGAACAGCCGATCTGGGCCGAGATGGTGAAGATTTCCGGCGCGCAGCCGGAATAGCGCAGGGTTCTGTCGCCGGTTTCGCATGCGAAATTTGCGACGGCAACGATGATCCAAGACGGGACTACGATGATACCTTGCCGGGTTTGGTAACAAGTCCCGGCAAATTGCTCCTGCACTGAAACTACGTGAAAAGAGCGTACACCTGGGCGATGGACGTATTGCCAGTTAGGATAACATCATCACCTTCTCCCCCGGATAAGAAATTGGAGCCCAAGCCGCCTTGGATGGTATCATTGCCCGCATTGCCATAAAACGTATCTGAAAACTGATTTCCAATCAGGAGTTCATGGTTTGAGCTACCATTGATTCTAAGCCCAGAATTGAGAGATGGATCAACAATTGTCACTTCAATATTATTTTGAACAGTGATCGAAACCACAGCCATTATTGTATCCGAACCAGCGCCAGTCACCTCGACCACGGTATCCGACGCGTCCTGGACAAAAAACCAGTCATTGCCTTGATCGCCCACCATCGTATCAGCGCCTGCCGCACCGACAAACGTATCGTTACCTGCACCACCATTCAGCAAGTTGGGCAGGTCATCGCCCATTAAAGACGCGTTTATGACGGAGGCTGGCATCTGAATGATGACTTCCCAATTACGTGCAAATATCGTCGGGGGATAGTAGCTCGCATATGAGAAGGCAGCCCATCCATCTGCACTACCCTGGAACCAACTCCCTTCACTGCCATACAGTAGATAAAGCGTGTCGTTTCCGGTGCCGCCATCCAACCAACTCACGCCGGGGCCGGATGCTTGTGAGAGGTTGAAACGCAAAATCTCGGCACCGTCACCGAAATCCAGCGAATCACTGCCGCCGCTCGCCTCCAACGTATCGGCGCCATTCCCTCCAATGAGCGTGTCGCTTCCAGCTCCGCCAAAAATCACATTCCCATTATCGTCACCGATTAGAAGATCATTGCCGTCCGAACCGAAAATGTTTTCAAAACCA
>JBILPX010000025.1:0-16880 GCA_044373565.1 Roseomonas sp. | reverse complement strand
CACCCGGGTCTGTGCGGCTGAAGTGCGGCGCTGATCAAACCCACATCATGAAAATGCCGTGATCCCGCCCAGTGGCTGACATGAAGGCATGGTGACATCCCGTTGATCCCGGATGGATCAAAGGGGGTGTCGGATGCGTCTAATCACCTTACCGCTTTCCATGCTGCTTTTGTTGCTGACGCTGGGCGGATGCCTGGCCAGCGGCGGCCATTACAGCCCTTCCTACAGCCATGGTTACGGAGGCTATGGCTATGCGCCCTATGGCGGCCATGCCCACCGGCCCTATAACCACAGCTACCGGGCATGGGAACCGCCGCGGCATCATCGGCAGCATCGCCATTCCGACAATCGGTCGCCATTTCAACATCGGCCGATCTGGAAGAAATGGTAAGGCCGATCAGCTATCCGCCACTTCCACCATCACCAATTCAGCATCTTCGCTGGCGGTGATGGTGATGGCGGGCTCCGCCCGCATGGCGATCCCATCGCGGGCGCGCGCTTCCACGCCATTCACCTGCGCCGCACCACGCGCCAGCACCAGATAGGCCGCGCGGCCTTCGGCCAATGGTTGCGTCAGGCTTTGCCCCTTGGCGAGTGTGGCCGCCATCACCGCGCCATCCACATTGATGCCAAGCGCG
Organism: Roseomonas sp.; assembly: GCA_044373565.1. GTDB lineage: Bacteria > Pseudomonadota > Alphaproteobacteria > Acetobacterales > Acetobacteraceae > Neoroseomonas. The sequence goes on along the minus strand of JBILPX010000025.1, from coordinate 16,242 downwards.
CCAGATGACGCATCGGCTGGCCGGCCCGATGCCAAAACCTCAAACGCTGCCTCGCGCTTTTCCTTGGGGAATTTCTTCGCCCCCCAGGAAGGCGGCAGGCCGGTGCGGTCCGGCATGATCCAAATCTGGAATAGCGTGGTGATGCCTGGTTCCAGATTATATTCGGCATGCGTCACACCTGTGCCGGCACTCATGACCTGAACATCGCCGGCTTCGGTGCGGCCTTCATTGCCCATGCTGTCCTTATGGGTGATCGCCCCTTGGCGGACATAGGTGATGATTTCCATATCGCGATGCGGGTGCGGGTCAAACCCCTTCCCTGCCGCGATTTCATCATCATTCCAAACGCGCAGCCGCCCCCAATTCATGCGCCCGGCATCGCGATAATGCCCGAAGGAGAAATGGTGATTGGCATTGAGCCAACCGAAATTGGCCTTGCCCAGGCTTTCAAAGCAACGGAGTTCGATCATGGGTTTTTCCGAATGGCCGCTTGTGGCCTTACGTCGTCAAATAGGGTGGCGCAGCGGGCGGCGCCATACCACCCGCGCAAGCCTGATATGCAGCGACAAAAAAACTCAACGGCACATCAGCACGGGAATTTCCGCATTCTCCAGCACATGGCGCGTCACACCGCCCAAGATCAATTGCCGCAGGCGCGAATGGCTATAAGCGCCCATGGAAAGCATATCGGCGCCGAAATCACGCACTGCGCCTAAAAGCCCAGCGCCCACATCGCGGGTTTGCGGCTTGAAGGGCATCAATTCTGCTGCAATGCCATGCCAGCGCAGATAAGCCTGAATGCCTTCCGCCTTTGGCCCACGCCGTTGATATTCATCGGCATAGAGAATCTGCACTGCCTTGGCCTGGTGCAACCAGGGCAAAGCCGCCGCCACCGCCGCCGCGCTTTCCGCCGTGCCATTCCAGGCCACACATATGCGCGTGCCAATCACCGCGGGCGGGGTGCGGGGCGCAATCAATACGGGCCGGCCGGAATCGAACAGGATGGCATGCAGCGCATCGCTGCTGGAGACATCCTCACCCGATTCCGGATGCGGCACTACGGCCAAGTCATAAAGGCGCGATTGCTGCGCGACGATATCTTCTTCCCGCCCCACCATGGATTCGAAGGACAGTGTGGGGCCATCGGTTTTCGCGGCAGTGTCGGGATTATCGGCCAGCGTCACATCGCCCAGATTGGCGGTGAATTTCTGGAACAGGTTTTTCACGCGGTCCGCCCTTTCCCCGCTTTCGCGTTCGGTGGCGGCCATCATTTCCTCGATCATCGCGCCGGAAAGCCCTTCCCCGGCGAGCGGCGCCACATCGCGCGCATCCACGCGCACATGCAGGCAATGCACATGCGCACCCCAGATGCGGGCTGCGATCAGCGCGGTGCCCAGCGCGGATTCACCCGCAGCGGTGCCAGTCAGTGGCAGCAACAGACGGCGATAGGCCATGGCCAAGCCTCCTCAGTGTTTTGATCTTGTTTTAGGTCGTCCCAGATATAGGACGGATTAGCGCATATTTCAGCCCGCCGCGCCAAGTCCCTTGCGCGCCGCCACCAGCGCATCACCCGCCGCATCCAGCCGGCGCCAGTCAATCAGGCCGGGGTCGGCCTGCGCGGCGCGTTCCAATATGGCGATGGTCGCGTCCGAGGCATCACCGCGCCGCGCCATGATGCGGGATTTCATGATTTCCATTGGCGCTTCAAGCCAAAAACCCTGAAAGGGCACGCCAATATGCGCCGCGATTTCAGCAGCCTTCAGCCGGTGGCGTGGGTCCAGAAACATCGCATCCAGCGCCACCGCATGGCCCTGGCGCAGCGCGGCTTCGGTAATCATGAATAATTCTTCATGTGTGGCGGTACTCACGGCCTCGGTATAGGCCACGGGCGGCAGAGGCTCTTCCGGCGCCAGGCCAAAGCGCCGTTTGCGGAGCTCGTCAGATCGCAGCAGCAAGGCGCCCGGGGCAGCGCCAAGCGCAGGGGCCAGGCCGCGCGCCAGGGTGGATTTGCCCGTGCCTTGCAGCCCGCCCACCGCGATCAGCCGCGGGGGTTCTGGTGCCAGATAGGCAGCGGCGGCGCGGAGCAGCGCCCCCCCATCCCGCCCGCGCGCGGCCTGGACATGCGCACGCACCAGGGCGCGCAAGGCAAGCCAGAGCGGCAGTGGGCCGAGCACACCATAATCGCCGGATCGCGCGAGATAGCGGTTCAACACGCGATTCGCCGCAGCGCGCCCCGCCTGCTGGTCCAGATCCATCAGCAGGAAGGCCAGATCATAGCCTGTATCAATCCGCGCCAAAGCCTCATCGAATTCCAACGCGTCAAAGGGGGTGGGCTTGCCCTGCCACAGGCAGAGATTCCCCAGATGGAGATCGCCATGGCAGCGCCGGATGCGCCCTTCAGCCGCGCGGGCGGCCAGCAGGGGGGCGCTGCGCGAAAGTGCTGCCTGAAACTGCGCGGCAAGCGGGGCGATGGCGGCCTCCGGCAAGCCTGCCGCGCGGGCGGCGCGCAAATTGCCGGCGAGCACTTCCGCCATGGCGGCCGGTGCGTCCAACCCCGCCACCAGGGGCGCCGCTTGATGCAGGGCGAAAACCGCATCGCCCAAGGCGTCCAGCAAAGCTGGCGTCAGCGCGCCGCGCGCCGCCATCGCATCCAAAAAATCCCCCGCCGGAATCGGCGCCATGCGGAGCACCCATTCCAATGGCGCACCATCGCCGCCTTCCTGCAAGCCGCCATCCGGCGCGCGGGTGATCGCCACCACATCGCGGTAAATGCCCGGTGCGGCGGGCCGGTTCAGTTCCAATTCCCGCTGGCAGAAATGCGCCCGCGCTTCCAGGCTACTGAAATCCAGAAACCCCAGCGCGACCGCTTTTTTCATCTTCCAGGCGGTATCCCGCCCTACGAAAATCGCCGAGATATGGGTTTCAATCGGCGCGGCGCCGGCCAAATCGGCAAGGAAGGCCGCAACCTCCGCCTGGGCGGGGGGAATGCGGCCCGAAGCCTTCACGGATAGAGCGCCTCAAGCCGCCAGGCCGCGCCGTCGCTGTGAAAGACGCGGCGTTCATGCAGGCGAAAGGGCATATCGCGCCAGAATTCAATCCGCGCCGGCAGCACGCGAAAGCCGGACCAGAAGGGCGGGCGCGGAATCTCGCCGACCGCATATTTCAGCCCGTATTCGGCGACCGCCTTTTCCAAAGCGAAGCGACTTTCCAGCGGGCGGGATTGTTTGGACGCCCAGGCGCCGAGGCGGGATGTGCGCGCGCGGGAAGCATAATAGGCATCGGCCTCGGCTTCGGTCACCGCTTCCACCTTGCCTTCAACGCGAATGCTGCGCTGGAGCGTTTTCCAGTGAAAACAGAGCGCGGCAAAGGGATTGGCGGCCAATTCACCGCCCTTGCGGCTATCCAGATTGGTGTAGAAAACAAAGCCCCGCGCATCCACGCCCTTCAGCAGCACCATGCGCGCGGAAGGTCGGCCATCCGGCGTGGCGGTCGCCAGGCAGACCGCATTGGGGTCATTGATCTCGCCCTTGGTGGCTTCCGCCATCCAATCCTGAAAAATGGCATAGGGGTCTTCGGTGGTGGTCGTGGTGCCGTCCATGGGGTTCTCCTTGTTATGTCCTGTATCGGGACGCTTTGCGAAAGGGCAAGGCCCTTGCCCGGCATCCGGTGCCATGGCAGAGGAAACGCTTAGTTTTAGTCGGATGGTGCCTCTATCAATGAACGACGCGGAACCAGCACCCAGCATCCCCAAAGGCACCCTGATGGCCGGCAAGCGCGGCCTGATCATGGGCGTTGCGAATGACCGTTCCATCGCCTGGGGCATTGCGCAGGCAATCGCCGCCCAGGGAGGCGAGGTTGCCTTCACCTATCAGGGGGAGGCGCTTGAAAAGCGCGTGCGCCCCTTGGCGGAAAGCGTAGGGTCAAGCCTGGTGGTGCCATGTGACGTGGCCGATGACGCCGATATGGATGCCGCCTTTGCCGCCGTTGAACAGGCCTGGGGCGGGATGGATTTCCTGGTTCATGCCATTGGCTTTGCCGATAAGCAGTATCTGCGCGGGCGTTATCTGGATACGCCCCGCGATGCCTTTCTGCAGGCGATGGATATTTCCTGCTATTCCTTCGTGGCCGTAGGCCGTCGCGCTGCCGCGCTGATGAAGCCGGGCGGGGCACAGCTGACGCTTTCCTATCTGGGCGCCGAACGAGTAACGCCGCATTACAATGTGATGGGTGTCGCCAAGGCAGCTTTGGAAGCGAGTGTGCGTTATATGGCGACCGATCTGGGCGAGGCCGGCATTCGCGTAAATGCCATCAGCGCCGGCCCCATCAAGACCCTGGCCGCGAGTGGCATTGGCGATTTCCGCTATATTTTGAAATGGAACCAGTATAATTCACCACTCAGGCGCAATGTGACGATTGAAGAAGTGGGCGGTGCGGGCTTGTATTTGCTGTCTGATTTGTCTTCAGGTGTGACGGGCGAAGTGCATCATGTGGATAGCGGTTATCATGTTGTGGGGATGAAGAACCCCGACGCGCCGGATATTTCCACGGTTTGATCGTTTGAACGTAAAGCGCGGCCCGAAAGCTCGGACCGCACTTTTTTGATGCCGCCAATTAGACCGCTTGCAGGCGCCGAATCAGCGATTGTGTGGCGTTGTTGATGGTGCCAATCGCCTTGCCGGTATCCTCGGTCATGGTGGAAACGCGACCAGTCGAGGCTTCCAGCGCCCTCCCCGAAGAAGCAGCGGAACGCAGGCTTGAGGCGATTTCCGCCCTGATAGCGGGTTGTTCTTCCACCGCCGCAGCGATGGTGCTGATTTTGCCCTGAATCCCCTTGGGCGCCTTGGCTGATTGCGCGGCCAAGTTCTGCACTTCCGATGCCATTTTCGAAATGCCGAAGAAGGCGGCATTGTATAAAATTTCTTTAAGGTGACTGAGATTATGTCAAGTTCCTGATTGAAAAATGCGCGTTCTTCCTCACGGCCTGTTCAGCAATTTCGCTTAGGATGCGCGTCTAGTCATTGATCATTCTGCTGTGGAAAACCCGATGTCCTCCATCACCCAAGCGCCCTCCCACAAACGCTCCCTATTGGGGCTTGGCCTCGTCGCTGGACTGACGGCCTTGGGTACGGCCGGCATCATGTATGGCCTTCCGCAAACCCTGCCGCCGCCACCCGCCGATCCGCGCCTGCCCATGTTGGCGCGCAGCCTGGATATTGCCGAAGGGGCAACAATGCTTTCCGGCGCGGTACCACCCATGCTGCTGGCGCGATCCGATGCGGAATTGGCGGAAGCAGGGCGCCGCGCGCGCCAGGCAGAAGACCGCTTGAATGCGTTGTTGCGCGGCAATGCGCAAATTCCCGCTTCGGTCCAGACAGCCAGCAGCGGCCTTGCCACTGCTCTCCGCCAACTTGGCACGGCGCTCGAAGCCGAACAGCAGGCGCGGCAGGAAGCGGAACGCCAAATCGCAGCACTTGGTGCTGCGCATCGGGTGTTTCGCGCGGCCTTGCTGCCCGCCATTGCCGAAGTGGGCCAGGAAATCAGCCGCGCCATGAATGCGCCGCCAGCGACGCGTGGCCAGGCGCCCAGGCCGCGCGGCTTGCTCGCCAATAATGAAATCCCGCGCCAGGCGGCGCTGCTCCGCGCGCGCGGAGCAGCAGAAGAACTTTTCGGTATCGCCAATCGCGCTGGCGCTGTCCGTGATGATGCCGCGCATCAGGCGCTGATCACGGCGCAAAATACCGCCCTTGCTACGCTCCGTTCCGCTATCGCCGCGCTTGGGGATGCGCCGCGCTATCAGCCGCTCAGCGAAGCCGCCGGCGCCTTGCAGCGCGTGCATGAGGCGCTGGAAGCACCCTCAGCTCGGCGGGCGCGCGAAGTGGCCTCTGGCCAGGATGTTGCCACTGCCGCCGCGCGGCTTTCTGAAGCGGGCACGCGTTTCCAATCCAGCATTGGCCCGGTGCTCGCCACCGCCGCCGAGGAAGCCAAGCGCGCCCGTCCCGCCCAGCCGCAGCACCTGCCGGCGCAGGCTCTGCCCATGGCGCTCGGGGCGCTCGCCCTGGCTTTGGCCGCGCTCACGGCCTTCGTCACACGCCGCCGCGGCACCCCCGCCGCTTCGGAAAAGCGTCCCGATAGCGGCGTACTCGCGACACTCCGCGCTGATCTGACCAGCGCCAATGTGGCGCGGGATGAAGCCCAGGCGGAACTCCTGCGCCTCAAATCTGACTATGCGGCGCTGCGCGCCGAAGCCAGCCGCGTGCTGGAAGCGGAAATCACGCCCCGCCTGCAAAGCCTGGCGCAGGAGGCAAAGACCAGTCGCGAAACACTCGCCACGCTCAGCGAAGCGCAGATGACCGCGCAACAGGCCACCACCGGCATCGGCGCCAGCGCCGAGCGCGCGCGGGAGGAAACGGGCAAGGTCGCGGCGGCGGCGGAGGAACTCACCTCCACCGTGGCGGCGGTTTCCGAGCAAATCCGCCATTCGGCAACCATTGCCGCCCAGGCGGTGAGCGATGCGGGCCGCACCGATACTATTGTGCAGGGCCTAACCGGGGCGGCGGAGAAGATTGGCGATGTGGTGAAGCTGATTACGGCCATTGCCGGCCAGACCAATCTTTTGGCGCTGAATGCCACCATCGAAGCCGCCCGTGCGGGTGATGCGGGCAAGGGCTTCGCTGTGGTCGCTTCTGAAGTGAAGGCCCTGGCGACCCAAACTGCCAAGGCGACTGAGGAGATTTCGCGCCAGGTCCAGGCAATCCGCAGCACCTCCACCGAAGCGGTGACGGCGATCCAGGGCATTGCCCAGGTGGTGCAGCGCATTGATACCATCGCCGCCGAAGCTGCGGAAGCGATTGAACAGCAAGGCGCGGCGACGCGTGAAATCGCCCAGGGCATCGCCGCCGCGGCCGAGGGCGCCACAGCGGTCGCCGGCGCGGTGGCGAAGGTGCAGGGCGGCATGGAAGCCGCGGGCGCGCCTGTCACGGCGCTTGGCGATCAGGCCGATGCCATGGCGCGGCAAAGCGCGGGGCTGGAGCAGGAAGTGGTATCTTTGGCGGCGCGGCTACGGGCGGCCTGAGGCGTCATTCGGTCTCAAGCGGTTATAAATCGGGCGCAGCAGAAAGGGCGTCAGGAAAAGCGGGAATTGGCCGAGCGCGAAGAACAGCAAAATGCGCTGATCGGTCGCCGCCGGCAGCACCGCCAAGAACAGCGCCATATTGCGATTGCCGCCGAGCAAGCCCGCCGTCAGCGCCAGCTTCTTGCCGGTGGGCGCAAAGACCAAAACAGTTGCGGCATTCAGGCCGAAATTGGCGGCAAAAGCCAAGGCCAGGCCGCCCATCACCCAGGCGGGGTCTGAGGTGATTTTCGCCAGCATCCCATCCATGACACCAAAGCCGAAAACCACGACAAGCCACACCACGGCACCATCCAAGGCCCCGGCATAGCGTTGCAGCCGCGCCGGGCCCAAAAGCCGGCGCAGCGCCACGGAAATCAGCAAGGGCAGCCCGACCACCAGCATCAGCCGGCCCATCAGCGCGGACAGCGAAATGGCCAAATCTATGCCCATCAGCCCCAGCGCCAAGGGCGGCGCGGTGAAGGGCACGATCAGCGTGGTGATCACCGCAACCACCAATGAGATTTCCCCATCCAGCCCCACCATGCGCGCAAATGCCGGGGAGGATGTGGCGGCACAGCCCATGGCGCTGATCACCAACCCCGCGACCAAAGGCCCATCAAAGCCAAAGCTGCGCAGCACCAGAAACAGCAGAATGGGGCAGACCAGCATCATCCAGGCGACCAGCACCGCCACCAGCACGGGCCGGCGCAAATACGCCACTACCTGGGCCAAATCCACGCGCAGCAGCACAATCGTCATGAGCGTCGCGACCGAAAAAGTGACCACATCGCGAAACAGCGCGGCCAAGGGCGGGATGAAAAGCCCCGCGAAAATGCCAAGGGCCAGCAGCGGCCCGCCGCGGCGGGCGGACCATTCCAGGAAGCCAAGGGCCATCAGGTTAGGCTTTTGCGTTCTATCATAATTGCAGCATTCCAATTCGGGGCGCGCGACACAAGCTATGGTGGCATGTTCGAAGGAGTATCCCGGCCATGCTGGCCCATGAACCGCTGATCAGGCTCGCGGCCTTTCTGGGGGTGCTTTGCGCCATGCTGGTGCTGGAACGCGCCTTTCCGCGCCGGGCGCAGCGGCTTTCCTGGCGGCGCTGGCCGGCGAATTTCGGGCTGGTGGTGATTGCTTCGCTGCTGGTGCGGCTGCTTGCCCCGGCCGCTGCGATTGGGGCGGCGCTTTACGCGGAAAGCCAGGGGCTTGGGCTGCTGCGCTGGCTGGGAGTCAATGGCCTGGTGGGCGGCGTTTTGGCAGTGCTGCTGCTGGATCTGCTGATCTATTTTCAGCATCGCGTTTTTCACGCCGTGCCGTTTTTATGGCGGCTGCATCGCGTGCATCATGCTGACCCGGAATTGGATGCTTCTTCCGGGCTGCGTTTTCATCCGGTGGAAATTCTGCTGTCCATGGCCATCAAAATGGCGGCGGTGGTGGCGCTTGGCGCGCCGGCAGAGGCAGTTTTGGTGTTTGAGGTTCTGTTGAACGCAACGAGCCTTTTCAACCACGCCAATCTGGCGCTGCCTGCATGGATGGATGGCGCGCTGCGCCTGGTGCTGGTGACGCCCGATATGCATCGCGTGCATCATTCCGAAGTGCGTGAGGAAACCGATAGCGATTTCGGCTTTTGCCTTTCCTGCTGGGACAGGTTGTTCGGAACCTATCGCGCGGAACCGGCCGCTGGGCAGCTTGGTATGGTGATTGGCGTTGTGGAGTTTCGTGCGGATCAGGAACAGCGGCTTGATCGGTTGCTGACGCAGCCCTTGCGGGAAACAGCCTGACGCCTTTGGACTTGGCTGATCAGATTCGCCCAGTAAGCGCCATGATCGCCGCGCGATGGGGCAAAGAAGGCACGGCACCCTGCTGCGTGCAGGCAAGCGCGCCCGCGGTGACAGCCAGACGCAATATCTTTTCCGGCGCGAACCCCTCTGCGCTGAAGGCGGCGAAGGCGCCCAGAAAGGCGTCTCCCGCGCCGGTGGTATCGGCGACAGCCACGCGGGGCGGCGCAGCATCAATCACAATGCCATCAGGCCGCGCCCAAAAGGCACCGGCGGCACCAGCGGTGACGATCACCTCCCGCATTGTCTCGGCAGCGAGCGCGAGCGCCAGGGCGGCGGGTTCGGCTTCGCGCTGTGCCAGAATGGCGGCTTCGGTTTCATTCAGCACCAGCATATCGGTAGCGGCCAGAAGCTCCGGCAGGATGGGCGCAGCGGGCGCGACATTCAGGATGCGGCGTGTGCCGGGCAGCGCGCGAAATAGCGCGGCGGTCGCAGCCTGCGGCGTTTCAAGTTGCGCGAGTGCGACTGCAATATCGGCGGGCGGCGTAAAACCTGGCGGCAGGGCCAATTTCGCATTGGCGCCGGGGATGATGATGATCTGATTCTCGCCCGCTGCATCAAGCAGGATCGTGGCGGCGCCAGTGGGGGCACGGGCTGTTTGCACCGACTGAGCATCAATGCCTTCCGCCGCCCAAAGCGCGCGCGCGGCGTGGCCCGAAGCGTCATCGCCAATGGCCGTGATCAGCGCAACGCGCCCGCCTGCGCGTGCCGCGGCCACGGCCTGATTGCTGCCCTTGCCGCCATGGAATTCGGCCATGCCAAGCGCGGTGAGCGTCTCACCCGGCGCCGGGAAGCGTTCAAGGCGCAAAACCGTGTCGCGATTATAGGAACCAATAACGAGAATACCGCCCATGGGGGCAAAGCCTGCGGGGCGCATCCGCCCCGGTCAAGGCCAAGATTATTTCAGGCAGGCCGCCACATGGGGCAGGAAATGCTGCGCGGGTGGCGTCGTGAGCCCCACCACCTTGGCGCCCTCATCAAAACGCCTGAGCCGCACGGCATCTTCCGAATGCGGCAGCGCCCGAAATGCCGCGACTTCATCGGCTGACATCGGGCCGCCTTGCAGCGACAGGCTGAGCACGGAATCAGGGGAAAGTTTGGCGAAGTAATCCGCTTCCGTCGCGCAAAGATAGCGCTTGGCGGCGACATGGAGCCGCACGGGTTCCGTCACTTCCGGCCCGAACCAAGATTGCAGCCAGACCTGGCCCAATTCCTCATGCTTGTCATCCACGCCATGCTCGGCGGGGTTGTCACCCAGATCATGCACCAAATGGCCGATATCATGCAGCAGCGCCGCGGCAATGAGCGCTGAGGAACAACCCTCACGCTCCGCCTGCCAGGCGGCTTGCAAAGCGTGCTGGCGCTGTGTGACATCATGCAACCCGTAGCGGCCATGGCCCTTGCCATCAATTAGATCGGCCAATTCCTGCAAGCGCGGATCTTCATTATTTGCCACGGTGAAATCTCCCCAGACAGTGATTGTTTCGCTAGCCCTTGATGGGGCTTCGGGGAAGCACTGTCATGGTCGTGTCATCAATTCTTCACGACCATGACGGATAAGGTGCTGACAGGTCCGGTTTATGCGGCCTGATTGAGCCCGCCCATCGCCATCAATTGCGTCAAATGATGATCGGCATCGCCGAACATGGTGTCTATCGTGGTCAGACGCTTGAAGTAATGCCCGCCTAGATATTCCATCGTCATGGCAATGCCGCCATGCAATTGAATGGCGCTTTGGCCGATGAACTTGCCAGAACGCCCGATCTGCACCTTCACTGCCGACATTTGCCGGCGCCGTTCCAGCGCATCCGGCTCCTGCGCCATCATCGCCGCCAGCATGGCCATGGAACGCGCTTCTTCCAGGGAGACCATCATCTCCGCCGCGCGGTGCTGCAAGGATTGGAAAGTGCCGATCGGCCGGCCGAATTGCTTGCGCGTCTTCAGATAGTCGAGGGTCAGCTTCTGCAGCGCATCCATCGCACCAAGCGCTTCACCGGCCAGCGCTGCGATGGTTTCATCAACCACGCGATCAACCAGCGCCAAGCCATTGCCGGCATCGCCCAGCAGGGCTTCGGCAGGCAGGCTCACGCGATCAAGCGTGACTTCCGCCCCGCGCAAGCCATCCGTGGTTGGGTAGCCGCGCCGCGTCACACCCTTCGCATTGGCCGGCACCAGGAAAACACCAATGCCGGATTTGTCGCGCCTGGCGCCACCCGTGCGTGCCGTGACAATGATGTGATCTGCCACATCACCATGCAGCACCACGCCCTTGCGGCCTTCCAGCACCCAGCCCGTGCCATCCTTCTTCGCCGTGGTCGCGACATCATGCAGATCATGGCGCGATTGCGGTTCGGTATAGCCAAAGGCGAGTTTCAGCTTGCCCGCGACAATTTGCGGCACCATGGCGGCACGCTGGGCCGCCGAGGCACCATGGCGGATGAAGCCACCGCCCATCACCACCGTGGCAAGCCAAGGTTCCAGCGTAATCGCGCTGCCCATGGCTTCCGCCATCAGCATCACTTCCACCGGGCCCGCACCAAAGCCGCCATCTTCTTCCGCGAAGGGCAGGCCGAGCAGGCCGAGATCGGCATAAGCCTCCCACATTTCCTGCGACCAGTACGTGGCTGATTTCAGGTAGCGCTTGCGGTCTTCAAACTTGTATTTGTCGGCCAGCAGCTTGGTCAGGCTGTCCTGCAGCAGCCGCTGGTCTTCGGAGAGATCGAAATCCATGTCTCAGAGCCCCAAAAACGCTTTTGCCATGATGTTCTTTTGGATCTCGGTAGAACCACCATAGATCGTCTGCTTGCGCCAATTGAAATAGGTTGGCTGCGCAAGCGTCGCCCATTCCGGCGCCAGTTCCGGTTCATTCCAGCGATCGCCATCAGGATCAGCGCCCACCATGCCGTAAGGCCCGGCGGCCATGACATAAAGATCACTGATGGATTGCTGTATTTCCGTGCCCCTAATCTTCAGCACGGAAGATGCCGGGTTAGGCTTGCGTTCACTGAGTTGCCTATTTTCATCGGCCAGCACGCGCATGGTGGTCATCTCCAGCGCCTTCAATTGCACTTCCACTTCCACCAAACGCTCTCGGAAGCGCGAATCCTCAATCATCGGGCGCTCACCACCAGGCGCATTCTGCGCAATCAGCTTCAGGCGACGGATGCGGTCTTTCGATGCACCCACCCGCGCCTGACCAGTGCGTTCATTAGACAGCAGGAATTTCGCGCAATCCCAGCCGCGATGTTCGGTGCCGATCAGATTGGCCACCGGCACTTTCACATCATCGAAGAACACCTCATTCACCTCATGCGCGCCATCAATGGTGATGATCGGGCGCACGGTGATGCCAGGCGTATTCATCTCGACCACGAGGAAGGAAATGCCTTCCTGCTGCTTGGTCGCTTCCGGGTTGGTGCGCACCAGCAGGAAGATCCAATCGGCATATTGCGCCAGCGTCGTCCAGGTCTTTTGCCCATTGACGATATAATGATCGCCTTCGCGTACCGCGCGCGTTTTCAGCGACGCCAGGTCAGACCCTGCGCCTGGTTCCGAAAAGCCCTGGCAGAACCAAAGATCGAGATTCGCAAGCTTGGGCAGGAAGAATTTTTTCTGTTCTTCGGTGCCAAAGGCAATCAGCACCGGGCCCAACATATTGCAGTTGAAGCCGAGTGGAATCGGTGCCGGTGTGCCCTGCAATTCTTCCAGCAGGATAAAGCGCTTAATGGCGGACCAATCGCTCTGCCCGCCCCATTCCGCCGGCCAATGCGGCACGCACCAGCCCTTGGCATTCAGCTTTTTCTGCCAATCCAGCTGCATTTCCTTGGTGGGTGTGCGCCCCGCCGCCAAACGCTCACGCGTATCGGCTGGCAGATTGGCGTCAATCCAATCGCGTACTTCCTGGCGGAAGGCGCGTTCATCATCCGTGAAACGTAGGTCCATTGCTGTTTCCCCTTATTCCTGCCTGCCGCTACGCGGCATCAAACCTTGGATTTGCCCATGGCCGCGAAGCTTCCGCCCTCATTGGCCAGTTTTTCGATCAGCGCCGCGGGGCGCAGATTCTTGTCACCCGTCGCTTCGGCGTATTGGTTCAGCTTATCCCGCACAGCCTTGAGGCCCTGCGTATCCGCCCAGAACATCGGCCCGCCGCGCCAGGCCGGCCAGCCAAAGCCATTGGTGAAGATCACATCAATATCAATCGGGCGGGATGAAATGCCTTCTTCCAGGATGCGCGCGCCTTCATTCACCATGGGCAGCAGCAGGCGTTCCAGGATTTCGGCCGCTTCGATCTTGCGGCGGCGCACCTGCATTTTTTCCGCGACATCCAGGATGATGCTTTCCACTTCTGGGTCAGGCAGACGATTGCGCTTTTCGTCATACATGTACCAGCCCTTGCTGGTTTTTTGCCCGAAGCGCCCGGCTGCCACCACGGCATCGGCGATGGGTGCCACAGTGCCACGCGCCTTACGCACCGCCGCGCCAATATCGAGGCCAGCAAGATCGCCAGTGGCGAGGGGCCCCATGGCCATGCCGTAGGCTTCCATCACGCGGTCAATATCCTGCGGCAGGCAGCCTTCCAGCATCAGCTTTTCCACCTGGGGCGTGCGCTTGCCGGTCATGCGATTGCCGACAAAGCCATCGCAATTGCCCACCAGCACGGGCAGCTTGCCGATCTTTTTGCCGAATTCGGTTGCCGTCGCGATGGCCACCGCATTGGTCTTCGACCCGCGCACATTCTCAAGCAGGCGCATCACATTGGCCGGGCTGAAGAAATGCATGCCCATCACCCATTCGGGCCGAGATGTCGCATTCGCAATCTGATCAATATCGAGTGTGGAGGTATTGGAAGCGAGCACAATCCCCGGCCGCGCCGCCTTATCCAGCCGCGCGAAGACTTGCTTCTTAACTTCCATGTTTTCAAAGACGGCTTCGATCACCAGATCGGCTTCGCCCACGGTTTTTTCGAAATCGGTCGAACCGGTCAGCAGCGCGCGGCGCTTGTCGTATTCGGCCTGAGACAAGCGGCCAGATGCGACGGTGCGCTGCCAATTCGCTTCACAACGTTGCAGGCCCTTGGCCAAGGCGTCATCCGTCATTTCCACGATGGTCACAGCCACGCCGAAATTCGCGGCACTCATGGCAATGCCACCGCCCATGGTACCGCCGCCAATCACGACAAGCTTGCCGACAGGCAGCACTTGCGTATCAGCCGGCAGGCCCGGCACGCGTTGCGCTTCGCGTTCACCGAAGAAGATATGGCGCAGCGCCTTGGATTGTTCGCCCGCCACCAGGCTTGCGAATAGATCACGTTCCTTTTGCAAGCCTTCTTCGAAAGGTAGCGTAAAGGAAGCGCGCACAGCCTCCACACAGCCCTTGGGGCTTTCCTGGCCGCGCGCGCGCTTCAGCAAAGCACCCGCCGCGGCATCAAACGCCGCCATATCCTGGCCCGCGATCTTGTCCGTGCGGTTGCGCGCCAAAGTGAAAGTCTTGGCCAGATTGGCGCGCGCAAAAGCAATCGCACCGGCCTCCAGATCGCCTTCCATGATCGCATCCACGAAGCCGAGCTTCTGCGCCTCGGTCGCCTTAATCGGGTCGCCAGAGACGATGATTTTCAGCGCCGCTTCCGGCCCGATCAGGCGCGGCAGACGCTGCGTGCCGCCCGCGCCCGGCACAAAGCCGCGTTTCACTTCCGGCAGGCCCAGATTGGCATCAGCCAGCGCCACGCGCGCATGGCAGGCCAGCGCCACTTCCAAGCCGCCGCCCAGAGCCGAGCCATGAATCGCCGCCACTGTCAGCCCAGGAAAATTCTCGAACTCCTCAAAAACTTCCGTAAGCGAAGGGGGCACACGCGGCTTGCCGAATTCGGTCATTTCCGCCCCGGCGCAGAACATGCGCCCCGAGCCGATAATGACCACCGCCTTGGCGCCGGCGGCACGCGCGGCCTTCATGCCATCATAAAGCCCGACGCGGATTTCGGTGCGCAGCGTGTTCACCGGGGGATTGGCCAGGCGCAGGATATGCACTTCCCCCATCTGGGCGTGCTGCACAAATTGATTTTCGGCCAAAATCGTTTCTCCCTAAGGCTTGCTGGGCCTCACGAGCCCCTTCGCACTTACTCTCCGGCACTCTGCGCCTGAGAGCAAGCACCCGGTTGCGGGAAAGCGCCGGTCATGCTGCGCTGGCGACTGAACAATTTAAGCAGGAGAAGCGCCATGTCCCTATTCGATCTCACCGGCAAAGTGGCCGTGGTTACCGGCGGCAGCCGCGGCATTGGCCGGGCCATTTGTGAAAGAATGGCTGAACAGGGGGCGAAAGTGGTCGTCTCCTCCCGCAAAATCGACGCCTGCCAGGAAGTGGTGGACGCCATCAAGGCCAAGGGCGGGGAAGCCATGGCCATTGCCTGCAATATCGGGCGCAAGAATGAATGTCAGGCGCTGATTGACCAAACCATCGCCGCTTGGGGCCAGGTGGATATCATGGTCTGCAATGCCGCCATCAATCCGCATTTCGGCCCCGCCGTGACCATGCCGGATGAGATTTTTGATAAGATCATGGCGTCCAACATCAAATCCAACCTTTGGCTTTCGCATATGACGGCGCCGGGTATGGCGGAACGGGGCGGTGGTTCCATCATCATCATATCATCCATTGGCGGCTTCCGGGGTTCGCCCGTGCTGGGCGCCTATGCCATTTCCAAGGCGGCCGATATGCAATTGGTGAGGAATTTGGCGGTGGAATGGGGGCCGAAAAATGTGCGCGCCAATGCCATCGCGCCCGGGCTGGTGCGGACGGATTTCGCCCGCGCGCTTTGGGAAGACCCCGGCATTTACGCCAAGCGCACCAAGGACACGCCGCTGAAGCGCATTGGGGAACCCGATGAAATCGCGGGCGCTGCAGTGTTTCTGGGCTCCGCCGCCGGGTCCTTCATGACCGGGCAGACGATTGTGATTGATGGCGGCGTGCTGGCGGGCAGCCCCAGCCGTTCGGATGATTGATCGGCGCGCGTTGCATCACTTTGCGTGATCCGTATTGGCGGATCACGCCAATCCTAATTCTGAAATCAGAAGACGCGCCAAGATGTTCCCATCTTGGCGCGTAAGGGCCTGCTACCGCACCCGATTCGCCACCAGCTCATCCACCACCGCCGGATCGGCCAAGGTGCTGGTATCCCCCAACCCATCCACCTCATTCGCGGCAATCTTGCGCAGAATGCGGCGCATGATCTTGCCGGAACGGGTTTTCGGTAGGCCCGGCGCCCATTGAATGGCATCCGGCGTCGCGATGGGGCCGATT
>JBILPX010000368.1:0-3030 GCA_044373565.1 Roseomonas sp. | reverse complement strand
CTTGCGTACCCAGGCGACCAATTCCTTGCGCAGCACATCCGTGGGCTCAATGCCCGCCTTCAGCGTGACATAGGCGTAGATGCCCTGGCCCTTGATGTCGTGGGGCATGCCAACCACTGCCGCTTCCGCAACCGCAAGGTTCGCGACCAGCGCACTTTCAATCTCGGCAGTGCCCATGCGGTGGCCGGCCACATTTATCACATCATCCACGCGGCCTGTGATCCAGTAATAGCCATCGGCATCACGCCGTGCGCCATCGCCGGTGAAATACATGCCCTTGAAGGTGGAAAAATACGTCTGCACGAAGCGTTCATGATCGCCATAAACCGTGCGCATCTGCCCGGGCCAGCTATCCAGGATCACCAGATTACCCTCGGTCGCACCTTCCAGCAGCTTACCTTCAGCATCTACCAGCGCCGGCTTTACACCTGGCAAGGGAAGCGTGGCGGAACCAGGCTTTTGCGCGACCGCGCCGGGCAGCGGCGAGATCAAAATGCCGCCGGTTTCTGTCTGCCACCAGGTGTCCACAATCGGGCAGCGAGAATCGCCCACCACGCGGTAATACCAAAGCCAGGCTTCGGGGTTGATCGGCTCACCCACGCTGCCCAAAATCCGCAGGCTGGAACGGTCATGCTTTTGCACCGGCGCTTCGCCATCGCGCATCAGGGCGCGAATCGCGGTGGGTGCGGTGTAGAAGATATTCACCTTGTGCTTCGCCACCACCTGCCAGAAGCGCCCGGAATCGGGCCAGCTCGGCACACCTTCAAACATCAGGGTGGTCGCACCATTCGCAAGCGGGCCATAGACAATGTAGCTATGCCCTGTCACCCAACCGACATCGGCGGTGCACCAATAGATCTCACCATCACGATAATCGAAGACTTTTTCATGCGTGTAAGATGCCCAAACCATATAGCCGCCGGTGGTGTGCAATACGCCCTTGGGCTTGCCCGTGCTGCCTGAGGTATAAAGGATGAAAAGCGGGTCTTCCGCGCCCATCGGCTCGGGCTCGCAAGTTTCGGGCTGGCCGGTGGTGATCGCGTCCCACCAATGATCGCGGCCAGACATCATCTCAACGCTGCCGCCAGTATTGCGCGCGACAATCACGTGCTTGATGGATGAACAACTCAGCAGCGCTTCATCCGCATTCACCTTCAGCGGTACGCGCCGGCCACCGCGGCGACCTTCATCGGCGGTGATCAGCATGACACATTCCGAATCCTGAATGCGCGACGCCAGGCTATCGGGTGAAAACCCGCCAAAGACGATGGAATGAACAGCGCCAACCCGCGCACAGGCCAGCATGGCGACGGCTGCTTCCACGATCATGGGCAGATAGATGCAAACGCGGTCACCCTTTTTCACGCCAAGCTTGCGCATGGCATTGGCAAGTTTGCAGACGCGCGAATGCAATTCGCGATAGGTTACTTTGGCATCCGCAGCCGGGTCATCACCTTCCCAAAGGATCGCGACCTGGTCACCACGCGTCGCCAAATGCCGATCGAGGCAGGAGACTGAGGCATTCAGCACCCCATCCTCGAACCATTTGATCGAAACATTGCCGTTGAAATCGGTGTTCTTGATTTTCGTCGGCGCCTTCATCCAGGCAATGCGCTTGGCTTCATCGCGCCAGTAGGCATCGGGGTCCTTCGCCGCCGCATCATACATGGCCACGCGCTGCGCTTCCGTCACACGCGCCTTGGCGACGATTTCGGGTTTCAGCGCGATCAATTCATTAGCCATGCCTGGGTCCTCTCCCTGTTTCGGTCTTGATATTTGGGGAATGTGCGTCCGGGCTTTGCGAAACGTCAATATTTAGGGTGGTCTGAGGCCGCGCCAAAACGACAAAGCCCGCCCCGGTTAAGGGCGGGCCTTGCGGCTGGCCGGCGGGCGGGACGCATCCACCCGCCGGTTAACCTGCTCCGTTAGCGGGTGGCACCGCCTGCGGGGGCCGCCGGCGTTACTGCGCGGGTCTGGCCGTTCCCCTGATGGCCAGGCACCTGGCCAGTTGTGGCTTCACCAGGCTTGGCCGTTGCCGGCGCCTGAACGGCGGGGCGACTACCCTGGACAGGGGCGGTGCTGGCCGTCCCCTGGGCGAGTGCCGCGCCTGTCAGCGCGAAAGCAAGGCCGGTGGCGAGAAGTGAGGTCTTTGTCATGTAGCGCATCTTGTCCTCCTATGTTTGAACTGTGCGCAAGGACATATGACCCCGGCGGCAAGGCGGCCTTGCGTCTTGTTCAAGGTATTTTCAGGACTTTTACGGCGGCGCCGTGGCGGGCATGGCAGGATTGCGGCGGTGGCGCTCTGCGAGAAACCTTGGTTTGGTCGTATTTTCCGAGCCGCCAAGTTATGCCACTTGGCTTGAAAATGCTCTAATTCCGCGGCAGACGCGCCGCGCTTGGAGCATCCGGATTCTGTGCGCGATGGCGCAGCAAATGATCCGCCAGCACCAGCGCCATCATCGCTTCCCCGACAGGTACGGCGCGGATGCCAACGCAGGGGTCGTGCCGGCCCTTGGTGATGATATCCACATCCTGGCCAAAGCGATCCACCCCAAGCCGAGGTTCAAGAATCGAACTGGTGGGCTTCACCGCGAAGCGCGCCACAATCGGCTGGCCAGTGCTGATACCGCCCAAAACGCCGCCGGCGTGATTGGCTTGGAAGGCAACCAAGCCGCCCTCAGACATCCGCATTTCATCGGCATTGGCCGTGCCGGTCAGGCCAGCGGCGGCGAAGCCATCACCAATCTCCACGCCTTTGACGGCGTTGATGCCCATCAGCGCGCCGGCCAAATCCGCATCCAGTTTGCCGTAAATGGGGGCACCCAGGCCGGGGGGCACACCTTCGGCCACAATTTCGATCACCGCACCCACTGAATTGCCGGATTTGCGCAGCGCCAAAAGCTGTTCTTCCCAGCGCGCAGCGGCGGCGCGATCCGGGCAGAAAAAATCATTTTCATCCACCGCTGCCCAATCCCAGGCCGCGCGATCCACCGCATCACCACCCATGGCAACCAGCGCGCCACGAATGCG
>JBILPX010000199.1:0-6086 GCA_044373565.1 Roseomonas sp. | reverse complement strand
CTTGCTGGTGCGCGTGCTTGCCGGCCCCTTTGGTGAACTTGCGGCGCAATGGCAGCAGGTGATTATTTTGATGTCACTCGCTTCCATGGTGCTTGGGTCACTGGCCGCGATTGGTCAGCGCGATATCAAGCGGCTGATGGCCTATTCGTCCATCGGCCATGTCGGCTATGCGCTGATGGGGTTGGCAGTCGCGAGTGATGAAGGCCTGCATGGTCTCACGGTTTATATGGCGATCTACCTTGCCATGAACCTTGGCGCTTTTGCGGTGCTGATCGCCATGCGCCGGCAGGGCAAGGCCGTGTCGCGCATTGAAGACTTGGCCGGGCTTGGCAAGACCGATCCCGCCATGGCGATGTGGATGACGATTTTCATGTTCTCCATGGCCGGCATTCCGCCGCTCGCGGGGTTCTTCGGGAAGCTTTATGTCTTCCTTGCCGCGGTGCAGGGCGGCTTCTGGACGCTGGCTGTGGTGGGTGTGCTCACTTCCGTGATCTCCGCCTTCTATTATCTGCGCGTCGTCAAGGTGATGTATTTTGATGATGCGCAGGCGCCTTTGGATGCGCGCCCACAGACGCTGACGATGGTGATGGGCATTGCTGGAATTTTCACCACGCTGTTCTTCCTGATGCCGGCGCCTTTGGTGCGCGCTGCGCAGGAAGCGGTTTCCGCGCTGCTCGGTTAAGCCGGGGTGCGCGGCAGGAAGCGTGCGTGCAGTTTCGCCTTGAATGTCATGAGGTGCTGGAAAGCACCTCAACGCTGCTGAAGCAACGCGCCGAAGCCGGGGCAGCCGAAGGGCTTGCCATCCAGGCGCTGCGGCAAAGCGCAGGCAGGGGCAGGCAGGGCAGGGGGTGGGATAGCCCCGCGGGTAATCTCTATATCTCCGTGCTGCTGCGGCCCGCCGTGCCGCTGCGTGAGGCACCTCAATGGTCTTTTGTAGCGGCGGTGGCCTTGGCGGAAACGCTCAAACCGCTATTGCCGAAAGCCGCGCAACCCAGGCTGAAATGGCCGAATGACCTTCTGCTGGATGGCGCCAAGGCCGCTGGCATTCTGGTTGAAACCGGTGTGGCGCCAAGCCATGCGTTGGATTGGATTTGCATCGGGATTGGCGTGAATATCGCCACCAAGCCAAGCCTGCCGGACCGCGCCACTGCCTGCCTTGCGGAATTCCTGCCCGAACCGCCTGCACCTGAAGGCTTGGCTGCGGCGCTGCTGCAAAACCTGGCCCATTGGCATGACCTGCGCCTTGCCCAAGGCTTCGCGCCCATCCGCGAAGCGTGGTTGCGCCATGCGCCCGCCATGGGCGCGCCGGTATCGGTAAAGCGCGATGGTGCGCTAATCGAAGGCAGCTTCGTTGGGCTATCGCCCGAAGGTGGGTTGCTGCTTGCCAAAGGCCGCGAAGTCCAGCTTATTCTAGCCGGGGAGATCATTTGACCCATGCTACTCGCTATTGATGCCGGCAATACCAATATCGTTTTCGCGGTCCATGACGGTACGGAATGGCGCGGGCGCTGGCGCATTGCCACGCGCCCGGACAGTACTTCAGATGAATATGCGGTCTGGCTACTAACGCTTTTTCAGCACGCCGGCTTGAAGCCCAATGATATCCTGCGCTGCGTCATCGGTACGGTGGTGCCAGTCGCACTTTACAATTTACGCCGGCTTTGCCGCGAATGGATGGATTGCGAACCGCTCATCGCGCGCGCGTCGCTCGATTGGGGGTTTGATATTCGCGTGGATCAGCCAGAAGAAGTCGGTGCTGACCGCTTGCTGAATGCGCTGGCCGCGCATACCCGCTATGGCGGGCCGTTGATTGTGATTGATTTTGGCACTGCCACCACTTTCGATGTGGTGCATAGCGACGGGTCCTATCTGGGGGGTGCCATTTCGCCCGGCATCAATCTTTCCATCGAAGCACTGCATAAGGCGGCTGCCCGGCTGCCGCGCATTGGCATTGGCCGCCCGCAATCCGTGATTGGTCGCGCGACCGTGCCCGCCATGCAATCCGGCATCTATTGGGGCTATGTCGGTCTGGTGGAAGGCATTGTATCCCGTATCAAGGCCGAATATGGCGGGCCTATGAAGGTCATTGGCACGGGCGGCCTTGCCTCGCTATTCGCCGAAGGGACCCTTGTCATTGAAAGAACCGATCCCGACATAACGCTAGAGGGTTTGCGCCTGCTGGCCGAGCGCAATCCTTCTACTGTCTTCCACCAAAGCGCGCTCCGCGATCCCCTCCGATCGGATTCTGATTAACACCATGAATGTCATGACTGGCGATCTTGCCTTTATCCCGCTGGGCGGGACGGGTGAGATCGGAATGAACCTTAATGTCTATCGCTGTGATGGCGCCTTGCTGGCGGTGGATTGCGGGCTTGGCTTTGCCGGGCCGGACCAGCCGGAAGCCGATGTCATGGTGCCGGACGCGGCCTGGCTGGCTGAAAACCGCAGCGCTTTGCTTGGCCTGATCATCACCCATGCGCATGAAGACCATATCGGCGCGGTGGTGCATTTGTGGCGGCAATTGCGCTGCCCCATCTATGGCACTGCCTTCGTGCTTTCCGTGCTGCGCCGCAAGCTTGGCGAAGCCGGCATGATCCATGAAGTGCGCTTGCTGGAACTAGCCCCGGGCGGGCGCGTGAAGCTTGGCCCCTTTGATTGTGGCTTCATCCCCGTGACGCATTCCATCCCGGAAGCGCAGGCGCTGACCTTGCGCACGCCCTATGGCCTGGTGCTGCATACGGGCGATTGGAAGCTGGACCCCAATCCACTGATTGGCGCGCCCACGGATGAAGACGCCTTCGCCAGACTTGGCGAAGAAGGCGTGCTCGCCATGGTGTGTGATTCAACCAATGCGCTGGTGGAAGGCCATTCGGGAAGTGAGGCAGAAGTGCGCGCCTCACTCACGAAATTGATCAAGGGCATCAAGGGGCGCATCGCGGTTACCTGCTTCGCTTCGAATGTTGCGCGACTTGAAAGCATTGCGGTTGCCGGACGCGCGGCGGGGCGGCAAGTGGCGCTGCTTGGCCGGTCGCTTCGGAATATGGAAGCCTCGGCGCGGGAATGCGGCTATCTGAAATCCCTGCCGCCCTTTTTGGATGAAGCAGAAGCGGGCTTCCTGCCCGATGATGAAATCCTGCTGATCTGCACCGGCAGCCAAGGCGAACCGCGTTCTGCCATGGCGAAGATCGCGGAAGACAAACACCCGGCAATTGCACTGGGTGAAGGCGATACGGTGATCTTCTCCTCCCGCCAGATACCGGGCAATGAGGTCGCGATTCAGCGCGTGCAGGATGGGCTGGTGCGCCGCGGCTGCCGCGTGATCACGGATGAACAGGCCATGGTGCATGTGTCCGGCCACCCGGCGCGCGAAGAACTGCGCCGCCTATACGCGCTGGTAAAGCCGCGCATTGCGGTGCCTGTGCATGGCGAATGGCGGCACATGCAGGAACATGCGGATTTGGCGCGCGCCACGGGCGCCAAGCCTGTGTTGTTGAATGATGGCGATGTGCTGCGCCTTTCCGGCAATCGGGCTGAGGTGATTGAAGCTGTCCACACTGGCCGCCTCGCCGTGGATGGTGACCGTCTTTTGCCCTTGGATGGCGATGTCATCGCCGCGCGCCGGCGCATGATGTTCAATGGCGTGGTGCTGGCATCCGTCGCACTTGACCGGCAGGGCAAGGTGCTTGGTGATCCCATCATCACCGCCCCCGGGCTTTTCGCCGAACAGGACCCCGAACCTGGCCTGGTTGCCGCCGAGCTTCGCCGCAGCATTGCCGACCTGCCGGCTGGCTTGCGCGATGATGATGAAACGTTGCGCGAATCGCTTCGTGCCGCCTTGCGCAAGGCTTTGGGGCGGCGTTTCAAGAAGCGGCCGAATGTCGAAATCCACGTGATCAGGGTTTGAGCCATGTCGGTCTTCACCGGCGTCATTGTCTATATGCTGATCTGGTGGCTGGCGCTGTTCTGCGTGCTGCCCATCGGCACGCGCCCCGATTCCCAGGGCAAGCTGGAAGAAGGCGGCTGGCGCGGCGCGCCGCAAAAGCACCTGATGGGCTGGAAGTTGCTCGGCACCACGGCGCTTGCAGCGGTGATTTGGGGGGCGGTTTGGTGGCTGATTGAAAGCGAATGGCTTTCTTTCCGGACCGGAATCCTCTCAATGCCCACCAATTAAGCGAAAAACCGACCCGAGGGTCGGTTTTGCCTTATGTTCGGGCAATGTCAGTCTGGTAGCCGCTTTTTTGACCTTCCTCATGGCTCTTTTTGGTTGAGCCTTCGAAGCTGGTCCGCCATCCTACAGATCGAGAGGGAGATTGGTTTCTTCCTCTGCCGTGTGACTGGCGTTTCCTCCCTAAACTTAGGCCGCTGCCTGACGGCGGCGACCTTTCTTTTTTTAAATGTTTGTGACGCTAAGTTGCAAGCACAAAAATGCCATAAACCAGCCAGAAATGACGATTTGCTGCGCCGCACAATCAATTTGTGACGTTTTCTTGCGAAACCAGCACCGGTGATTTCACCCAAGACACTTCTGGATTAGGGTGCGCCCCCAAGCGACATACGATCAAAGGATTAGACCCTTGCGCCTCACTCGCGCCTTCCTGCCGACACTCAAGGAAACCCCGGCCGAGGCGCAAATCGCCTCTCACCGCCTCATGCTGCGTGCGGGGCTGATTCGCCAGACCTCGGCGGGCATTTATGCCTGGCTGCCGGCGGGGCTCCGCGTGCTGCGCCGCGTGGAGCAGATTGTGCGCGAAGAACAGGACCGCGCCGGGGCACAGGAAATCCTGATGCCGACCATCCAGCCGGCGGAGCTGTGGCGCGAAAGCGGGCGCTATGATGATTACGGCAAGGAAATGCTTCGCATCCGTGACCGCCACGAACGTGAAATGCTGTTCGGCCCGACCAATGAGGAAATGGTCACGGATATCTTCAAGCAATTCGCCAAATCCTACCGCGATTTGCCGCGCAACCTTTATCACATCCAGTGGAAATTCCGCGATGAAGTGCGGCCACGTTTCGGCGTGATGCGTGGGCGTGAATTCCTGATGAAGGATGCCTATTCCTTTGATCTAACCAAGGAAGCCGCGCAGCATTCCTATCGGCAGATGTTCCTGGCCTATCTGCGCACCTTTGCGCGCATGGGCCTGAAGGCCATTCCGATGCGCGCTGATACGGGGCCGATTGGCGGCAACCTGTCGCATGAATTCATCATCCTGGCGGAGACCGGCGAAAGCCAGGTTTTCGTCAGCCGGGATTTGCTGGAACGCGATGTGCTGGCCGAAGCGCCGGATTACGACAGCGATCTGACCGCGCAGGTGGATTTCTGGACCAGCCATTACGCCGCAACCGAGGAAATGCATGACGAAGCCGCCTGGGCCGCGCTTGCCGAAGACAAACGCGTTTCCGCCCGCGGCATTGAAGTCGGCCATATCTTCTATTTCGGCACCAAATATAGCGCGGCCATGGGCATGGCCGTCACGGGGCCTGATGGCCAGCAGGTTGTCCCGGAAATGGGCAGCTATGGCATTGGCGTATCGCGCCTGGTTGGTGCCTTGATTGAAGCCAATCATGATGAGGCCGGCATCAAATGGCCGGATGCCGTAGCACCCTGGGCTGCTGCCATTCTCAATCTGCGCCCCGGTGATGGGCCGACCGATGCGTTGTGTGAGGCGCTTTACGCGCGGCTTGGCGATGACAGTGCGGTTTATGATGATCGCCCCGTGCGCGCCGGCGAGAAATTCGCTGATGCGGATCTCATGGGCTTTCCCTGGCAGGCCATTATCGGCCCGCGCGGCGCCGCTGCGGGCAGTGTGGAACTGAAGCGCCGCATGACCGGTGAGCGTGAAGAAGTCTCGTTGGAAGACGCCATCACCCGCATCAAGGGCGGCTAAGACAGCATGTTCAACGCTTTTGAGCGTATGGTCGCCTTCCGCTATCTGCGCGCGCGGAAGGGGGAGCGGTTCGTCTCCGTCATCGCGATCTTCTCTCTGGTAGGGATCGCGCTTGGCGTTGCCACGCTGATCATTGTCATGAGCGTGATGAACGGCTTTCGCCATGAATTGCTCGGGCGCATTCTGGGGCTGAATGGT
>JBILPX010000198.1:0-6107 GCA_044373565.1 Roseomonas sp. | reverse complement strand
AGGGTTAGGCCATGCAACGCCGCGCCGTTTTGCTGATGCGCTGGCCATCACCATGCCGGGCGCGGTGCGCTTGCCGGGATGCGCCGCCGGGCTTTCAGAAGCCGGCGCCGCGGCGGTGCTGGCCGCCGCCATGTGCTGGGATGAAGCGAATGAGGGCCTGGCCCGCGCTCATGGTCGTCCTGGATTGGCGGTGGCACCGCTTTGCATCGCAGCCTTGGCGGCGGGGCGGGTTTCTCTGCGCGCGGCGCATAACGCTTTCGCGCTTGGCTATGAAATCGCTGGCCGTGCCGGAGAGATTTGGCGCATCCGACCGGGGATGCATGTGGATGGGTCTTGGCATTCACTTGGCGCTGCTGCGGCGGCGGCAAGGCTGGCCGGTGGTGATGCGGCAGAAGTGGCGCGCGCCATCCGCTTGGCCGCCTGCCAGATCCCCTTCGCGCTTTACGCACCGATTGCTGCTGGGATGGACGGACGGAACAGCTACCCGGCCCATGCGGTGCTCCTTGGCGCCATGGCAGCGGCGGCGGCGCGTGCCGGCATGGATGCGCCTGCGGATGGCTTGGCGGAGTCGCGGCGCATCGCGCTTCTCCATGATGAACCTGCGACGCGCGCGCCGGCAGGCGAATGGTTGATCGAGCAAGCCTATATCAAGCCCTTCGCCGGTGTGCGCCATGCGCATTACGCCGCTGCCGCCGCGTTGGAATTGCGCGCGGCAGTGGCCAGCCGGCTTGGTGATGTGACGGCGCTCCGCCTTGCAACCTATGCTGAGGGTTTGCGCTACGCTGCCAACCGCGCGCCTGTACGCGCCATTCAGGCGCAATTCAGCCTTTCCTGGGCAGTGGCAGCCGCGCTGATGCAGGGTGATCTTGGCCCTTCAGCCTATACCGATGCGGCGCTGGCTGATCCTGCGCTGCGCCGGTTGGAGGGCTTGGTGGAACTCACGGAAGACACGGCACTGACAGCTGCCGAAAAACGTGGTGCGCGGCTGATCGTGACGCTGGCGAATGGTGAAAGCCATCAGGCGTCCGTCGGTGCCATTGCGGGTGATCCGGGCCTCGCGCTCGATGCCGAAGCGGTGATGGCGAAATGCCAGCGCTTCGCTGCGCCCGTGATTGGCGATGCGGCCATGGCGCGGCTTGCGGCGGTGATCCTTGGTGCGGATGGCGCCGCACCACATGATTTTTTCCACGGTACATAATGCAAGCCACATCAAACCAGCACCCTCCGCAGAATCGCGCTTTGGCGGTGCTGTTATTGCTCGCGGGGTTTTTTATCCTGACCATGGTGGATGCGACCTCCAAGGTGCTGACGGAACGCTACCACGCGCTGGAAATTGGTTTTGGCCGCGCGGTGTTTCAGATTTTGCCGCTGCTGATCTTCATGGCCTGGCGCGGCGCTGCCGTGGCGCGAAGCGCCCATCCGCGTCTGCAAATCCTGCGCGGCGCCTGCATTTATTTCTGCACGGTCATGTTTGTGCAGGGCTTGAGCCTGCTCGACCTCGCGGATTGTACCGCACTCGCTTACGTATCGCCCTTTATTGTGGTGCTGTTTTCCATTTGGTTGCTCAAGGAAAAAGTGGATTGGCAGCGCTGGGTGGCGGTGGCGATCGGCTTTCTTGGCGTGCTGGTGGTGCTGCGCCCAGGCATGGGCGTATTCGGCCCGGCGGCGCTTTGGCCGTTGTCTGAGGCTGTGCTCTGGGCCTTTGCGCTGGTGATTACGCGCATGATGCCGCGCGATGGCGCTGTCACCACACTGGTCTGGACAAGTGCAGTGCAATTGGCGCTGGCAGCGGCGTTTGTGCCGCTGGTCTGGACCGTGCCGGATATGGCTGATCTGCCTGCCTTTGCGGCGGCGGGCTTGCTTAATCTATGCGGTCAGATGTTGCTGGTTGCCGCGTTTCAGCGCGCGCCGGCTTCCATGCTGGCGCCTTTCAGCACCATTCAAATCATTTTCGCGGCCATTATCGGCTGGCTGGTATTCCAGACCTTCCCGGATTTTTGGACCTTGGTGGGCACCGCGGCGATCCTGGCGGGCGGCTTGCTGGTGTGGTGGCGGGAAACGCAAATCAGCAGATAGGCCAAGCGCGCTTCAGATACGCTTAGCCGCCACCACCGCAGCCTTGGAACCCGCGCCTACCACCCAGGCCCAGGCGCCAAGCAGCGGGCCATAGGCGCGGCCCTCACCCGCTTCGCGCGCTTCATCGCGGTGATGGATTTCTTCTTCCTGGCAATGGCGCAGCAGCGCTTGCAGGGGTGGGAAAAGCGCCTCAGCCTCAAGCCGATCCAATTGCTGCTGGTAATGGTGATCCACGAAGCTTTCCACCGCATCAATCGTGGCATAGACGGCGCGTGGGCCAAATAGCGCGGGGATAGCGCCGGTCATCCAGCCGGCGATGCGCCAAATGGGTAGCAGGCGGCTGTGTTGCTCCGGCGGCAGCAGCGCGTTCAACAGATCAAGATGGCCTTGTTCCGTCGCGCCATGTCTTTCCGCGAAGTCGCGAATGGCGGGGTCTTTGCAGAAGGCAAGGATGCCACGATAGATCATGACCGCGCCGGTTTCGCCGGCATGGTCGGAACGTAATTCCCCGATCAGCCAGGCGGGCATTTCGGAGATGGCGATATCGGGCAGGGCAGGGGCAATGGCGTTCATCGCTTTTGAAATGGCGCGCTAACCGCGTGCCACAAGGGTTTATTCCGCCGCAACCATCCCACCGCCGCGTTTTTCCCGCGCATGCCGCCACAGCGCCAAGCCGCGATACACCCCATGCACCATTTTGCTGTAGGGCAGCGCCACAAACAGCGCCAGAACCAGGCCAAGATGCAAGGCGAGCATCACACCCATCGCCCCGGTATGGCGCACCACCAGCAGCAAAAGCCCTGTCGCACTCACCAAAAACAGCAGCGACAGCATGGCGTATTCACCGCCCACCAAGCGCTTCGCGACCGGCACCGGGTCTGTGATGATCTTCAACCTGATCAGCCCCGCAGTGCCAAGGCAGAGCAACACGCCCCCCCAAGTGCCAAGCTGCACCGGCAGGGAAAAGAAGGGATGCGGTGAATGCAGGCCAAGAAAGTGGTGATAAAAAGCGCCCGAAGTGGTGGCCGCGAAGCACATCATGAAGCCAAAGAACATGGCCTGATGCATCCAGCGCTTTTGGCTGGAAAAACCATCATCCACATCATTGCAGCCATGCCCGCCACCGCCCAGGTTGCGCAGCGTGATGATATCCACGGCCGTATCCAGAATGGGTCCCGGCGCCGGCGCGCCGCCACCCACTTCACGCCAATAGCGTATGCCGCCGATCAGCATGGCGATGATGGCATAGCCGAAAGTGCCGCCCGCCAATGTCACCATCAGCCACATGGGAATGACGCGAAAGAAAGCGCCTTCGCCGCGTTGCGCGGTGTACAAAATGGAAGGATCAACCAGGGCCATGGTCAGCAGCAGCACCAGCGTCACGCCAAGTGCGGCGGCCAAAGTCACCACCGTGCCATTGCGTTCAAACAGCGTCCCCATGGCGCGCGGCCAAGCGTAATGCGCATAGGATTGCGCGCGAATTTCCGCGAAGGTCACCGGCAGATTGATGCCGAATTCATGCGGCGGCGCATATTGGCAGGCGTGGTAGCAGCCCTTGCATCCGTGACACAGGTTAGCCAGATGCGTCAGATCGCCGGTCGAAAACTCGCGCCGCATGGTCATGGCCGGAAACACCGCGCAATAGCTTTCGCAATAGCGGCAGGAATTGCACACCGCCATGTTGCGGCGGGCTTCGGCGGTGGTCTCGTTTTCCGGTAACATCAGCGCGCCTTGCCTTCCCTAATTCCGCACATTGCGTGCTGCCTCCTCACCCGCCAGCCGGCCGAATACGGTGCCGATCGTCATGCCGAACCCTGCCAGATAGCCCTGGCCCAGAATATTGCCGGTCATGACCTCGCCCGAGGCGAACATATTCGCCGAAGGCTTGCCATCCGCCATGATGACCCGCGCGCGGTCATTCACCTTCAAACCCAAAAACGTGAAGGTGATACCGGGCTTGAGCGGGTGGCAGTAATAGGGCGGCGTATCAATCAACCGCGCCCAATGGCTTTTGGGGGGCGTCAGCCCTTCGGTGCGGCAATCATCGGGCTTCATGGGTTGGAAGGTGCCCGGGCGCACCGCGGCGTTATAGTCAGCAATCACCTTTTCCAACTTGCCCGCATCAATGCCCGCCATGGCAGCGAGTTCCGCAATGCTATTGGCCTTGTAGGGCGGGAACACGCTGGGCAGATAATTATGCAACGCCTTGCTATCCGTCACCGCAAAAGCGACCTGACCTGGCTGCTGTGCGATCAGCCGGCCCCAAATGGCATAGCGCTTGGGCCAGACATCCTCGCCCTCATCATAAAACCGCTCGACATCGCGGTTCACCACCACGGCGAAGGGCACGCAATCAAGGCGCATGGCAAGGCCGCCATCTTCCATCGGTGCGCGCGCATCATTGGCAACGGCGTGGAATTGCGTGGGGTCGCCCACTTCATGCACACCTTGATCGAGCAGGTCGCGCAACACGCGCCCCTGCGCGTAAGGCGTGCCACGAATCTGGAAGTTATCCGCCGCATCGCCCCAGTATTTGCGCAGCCAATCGCGATTGGCCTGAAACCCGCCGGATGAGGCAATCAGCGCCTTGAAGCGCACGCGTTCGGGAAAGCCATGATGGGAGATGATGGCCTCGGTCGCGAAGCCATCCTGCACCTCAATATGCTGCACTTCGGTATCGTACAGAATGCCAATGCCAAGCTGTTCCGCGGTGCGATACAGCGCATTGACCAGCGCCTTGCCGCCGCCCAGGAAGAAGGCATTGGTGCGTGAAAGCGAAAGCGTCCCGGAAAGGGAAGGCTGGAACACCACACCGCAGGATTTCAGGAAATCCGGCGCGTGTTGCGATGCGCGGATGCACATGCGCGCCAAATGCTCATCCGTCTTGCCGCCGGTCACGCGCAGCAAATCGTCCCAATATTCTTCTTCCAGATAGGTTTCGGTCAGCACATCGGTCGGCGCCGGATGCAGCGCGCGCAGATTGCGCGTGTGCCGGCTATTGCCGCCGCGCATGCTGCGTGGCGCATGTTCCACCAGCAAAACGCTTGCCCCGGCCCGGCGCGCCGTAATGGCGGCGGAAAGCGCGGCATTGCCACCGCCCGCGACCATCACATCCCAGACCCGTGTTAGGTCCACCATAACGCTATCAATCCTCAACCTTCTTAAAAGCCATGTGTAAAAGGGAAATACGGCTTGTCCAGATGCAGGATCAGGCAGGCCCCTGATCCAACCCCGCGCGCAAGGAACCGTCAGGGTCCGCCAGCAACCCTTCGCGCAGGAAAAGGTCAATCAATGTGAGGTTGACGTTGAACTTGATGTCATCCGAATCGGCCACGGCTTCCAGCAGGCGCCTGGCTGGCCAAAGCTCAAAACGCTCCACCTCATCATCATTGGGCTTGGGCGTTACATCCTCGGGCAATTCCAAATCATAGCAATGCAGCACATCACGCCGCAGCCCCTCATTACTCAGCAGGATATAGGAAACCCGCCCGACAGGCCGTGCCTGCGCCGCCAATTCCGGGGGCAGGGAGGCTTCCTCGGCAGCCTCCTTCACCAGGGTTTCTGCGGGCGTGAGCCCCGCCGGAATGCCGCCCGCGACCAGATTATCAAGCTGCCCCGGCGCCACCGCCTTGTCGCGCGCGCGGATGCCGATCCAGACATGCAGCCCATCGGCGCGGCGCACCAGGCCATTCACATGCACGCCCTGGGACATGACGCCAAAGGCGGGGAGCGCCCCGCGATCAAGCGTGGCCATGACCTGGCCATCGCTGGTTTGGCGGACATCAAAGGCTTCGCGCCGGATGCGCAGAAACCCACTCTCAGCCAGGCTGGGCAGGGCGGCGGCGAGCGCATCGCTCCGCGCCCCGCTGGTCTTCAAGCGTCCGGCGATGGCCACACCATGCTGGTCAAAGTGAAAATCGCGCGGGCGGAAGGTCAGCGCGCGGGCCAATTCCGGCGTGATGAAGCCCACCTGCACACCGCCCATGTGAAAGGCGAGGAAGCCGTTGGGGGAGGCGATGTTGTTGCAGGCA
>JBILPX010000197.1:0-6113 GCA_044373565.1 Roseomonas sp. | reverse complement strand
CGTGCCGGTGACCATCAATTGCCCGCAGAATAACGGCTTCAAGCTGCGGCCTGAGGATTTGGATGCCGCCATCACGCCCAAGACCAAATGGGTGATGATCAATTTCCCGAATAATCCAACGGGTGCGGCATGTTCGCGCGCAGAAATGCAGGCGATTGCGGCGGTGCTGATGAAGCACCCGCATGTCTGGGTCATGACCGATGATATGTATGAACACCTGATCTATGACGGGTTCGAATTCTGCACCATCGCCGATGTGGAACCGCGCCTGAAGGACCGGACACTCACGGTGAATGGCGCGTCAAAAACCTATGCAATGACAGGCTGGCGCGTCGGTTTTTGCGGTGGGCCCAAGGCACTGATCAAGGGCATGATGAATATGCAGGGCCAGGCAACGGCGGGGGTTTCCACCATCTCCCAAGCCGCGGTCGCGGCTGCCCTAGATGGCCCGCAGGAGATTGTGCGCGAAAGGGCCGAAGAATATCGCCAGCGCCGCGACCTGGTGGTGGAGATGCTGAATGCCGCACCGGGTATTTCCTGCCACAAGCCGGAAGGGGCGTTTTACGTCTTCCCGAATATCGCCGGCTGCATCGGCAAAACCAGCAAGGGCGGGCGCAAGATCGAAACCGATACGGATTTCGCCATGGCGCTTTTGGAAGAAAAATATGTCGCGACCGTGCAGGGCACGGCTTATGGCATGTCCCCCTATCTGCGGATTTCCTATGCAACCAATACGGAGAACCTGCGTGAGGCGTGCGGCCGCATCCAGGAATTCTGCCGCGAATTGAGCTGAACCCGCCATGCTCCGCACCGGGCGCGATTCGGACGCGGCGGGCTTCATAACGCTGATCCGCGATTGCTGGGCGGAATATCCGGGCTGCGTCTTTGATCTGGATGGGGAACTGCCGGAACTCCGCGCCCTCGCCAGCTATTTCGCTGCACAAGATGGCGCGCTGTGGGTGGCCGAAGTTGCGGGCGCGGTCGTCGGCATGGCCGCCGTGCATCCTCTGCCTGGCACGCCGGATTGGGAAATTTGCCGCGTCTATGTCGCGGCCAGCCAGCGCGGCACCGGCATTGCGGCGACGCTGATGGCAACGGCGGAAGCCCATGCGCGCGCAGCGGGGGCGGAAGTGATCCGGCTTTGGTCCGACACCCGCTTCACCCGCGCGCATACCTTCTACGCGAAGCTTGGCTATGTCCGGCAGGGGCCGATCCGCGTTTTGAATGATCTTTCCAATTCGCTTGAATTTCCCTTCATCAAGCCGGCGCGCGGCGTCGCGGTGCAGATGCTGGATGCCTCGGCCGCCGAACATGCCGAAAGGCCCTTGGCGGATATCCTGATTGCCTGTGTTGCCGCCGGCGCTTCGGTTTCCTTCCTGCCGCCTTTGAGTGCTGAGGCAGCGCAGGGTTTCTGGCGACGGAGCCTTGAGGATATGGCGCTTGGCAAGAAAGCCATCTGGGTCGCTTGGGCGGATGGCGTGCTGGTCGGTACCGTCACGCTTGATCTGGCGATGCCACCCAATCAGCCGCACCGCGCGGAAGTGGCGAAGCTATTGGTGCACCCAGAAGCGCGGCGGCGCGGCGTGGGGCAGGCGCTGATGGCAGCTTTGGAAGCGGAAGCGGCGCAACGCGGGCGACGCTTGCTGACACTCGACACCCGCGCGGATGATGCTGGTGAGGCGCTGTATCGCAGCCTTGGCTGGCAGGAAGCCGGGCGCATTCCGGGCTATGCGCTGAATGCGGATGGCAGCGCCTCGGCGACTATATTCTTCTATAAGCAGGTAGGTGGCGCATGATTTCGGTGGATTGGTGCCGCATGATGGCGGCCTATAATTCTGAGATGAATCGCAGGCTTTACGCTGCCGCTGATGGGCTGGATGCCAGCGCGCGGCAGGCCGATGGCGGCGCTTTTTGGGGCAGCATCCAAGGCACGCTCTGCCATCTGGTGTGGGGCGATACCACCTGGATGAGCCGCTTTGACGCTTGGGAAAAACCCAGTGTGGGCATGAAGCAAAGCCCAGTGATGATCAGGGATTGGGCGGAGTTGAAATCTCGGCGTACAGCCGCGGATGCGAAGATTGAAGCCTGGGTAGCAAGCCTGACGCCCGAACGCCTGGCTGGGCCGCTTATTTGGTATTCGGGCATTGCCGGGCGGGAAATGCGCATGCCGCTTTGGATCACGGTTGGGCATTTCTTCAATCACCAGACGCATCATCGCGGTCAGACGCATGCGCTGCTAACGCGCGCGGGCGCTGCCACGGGTGATACGGATTTGCCCTGGGTGCTGGATTTGCCGGCGCTTGGGCTTAACTGATTTTCGTGGCGGCGCGCGCCGATAGGGCGGCAAGAAAGGCCCCTAGGCTGATCGCCACCGCGCCAAGCATTTCGAAGATGGTCGGCACTTCGCCCAGGATGAAGAAAGCCAGCGAAAAACTCGCGACCGGCAATAGTGCGAGACTCATGGCGGTCGCAGGCGCGCCAAGCAGCATGGTCGAACGCCCGAGCGAGAAGATGGTCAGGGCGCCCATCAGCACGCCCTGATAGAACCCCTGAAACAGCAAGTCCGAAGTGGGGATCTGCGCGAGCTTCGATGAATCCCAAAAGAACCAAATGAAAAACGGCAGATACATCAGCAAGGAATAGACGCTGAGCAAGGCCGCACCCTGCAAGGCGGAAAGCCCGGAACGGCGCATCCGCAGCAGATAGACGGAACCTATCATGCCCGCGCAAATGAAAAGAATATCGCCCTTCCAGTAATCCGGGTGGATGCTGGTGAGGCTAACGCCCCCAATCGCGAGCGCGCCAAGGGTGATGAGCGTGAGCCCAAATCTGCGCAGGCGTGAAATCGCTTCGCCCAGAACATAAAAGCACAGAAGGCTTGTAAAGAGCGGCATGAGGCCCGTTGACAGGGTCAAATGACCAGCCGGCGCAAGGGCGAGACCCTTTGTCGTCAACATGGCAAGCGGCGCGCCTTGCAGCAGGGCGAACCAAAGGCCCTCAAGCCAGGCATGGCGCGGCATGGAACCCGCGAGCCGGAGCAGCACCGGCAGCAGGATCAGGCCACCGATTCCATAGCGCAGCAGAACAATATCAGCAGGGGTGACGGATTCGGTGACTGCAAGCCGCGTGAAGGCGGGCCAGGCCGACCAGACAATGACAGTGAGCGATGCCCATAAGGTGCCATGCAGAATGGTATTTGTCTTGGGCTTTGCCGTATCGCTTTGAACATGGGCTGACACGCGGGCTGCCGATCACGCGCGCGAAAATCGGCGGGGCATGATTTCAGCCCTTCGGCACCCCGGCCAATTCAAGGCCGCGCGCATAGTTTTCGCGGTCTTCTTGCCGGGCCAGGGGGTAGGTGCGGATGAAATGTTCGATGGTGAAATGCGGTTCCAGGGCAAGCAGTTTTTGGACATAGGGTGCAGCTTCATCGCGCCGGCCGAGATGGCCTAGCGCGGCGATAAGCGGTTTGTAGCCATTGGAGAAATCGGGACAAGCTCGCGTACCTCTTTTTCCAAAGCGATAGGCTGCCTCGTAATCCTTCTTGAGGAAATGGGCCGTCGCGTAGATATTGTCTCCGAAGTAAGCATTCGGGTCGAAACTCGCGAGAGTAGAGTAGTGCTCAAGATGCAGGAGCGCCATCACCGGGTCCCCCACATAATTGAAAGTGGCGGCGCTCATTGCCCAAGTGAAGGCGATATTTGGATTAAGGCGCAGAGCAATAGTGAAGTAATGCCGCGCTAGATCAAAATCCTTTTCTAGGAATGAGCAGATATGACCACAGATCGCAAATGCCTCCCCGTTTTCGGGATCGTTCTTGATCGCGCGGAAAGCGAGTTCCTGTGCGTCCTTCAGGCTATCTTGTGGAGCAGAAGACCAACCTTGACCAATGTGGAAAACATGCC
Source organism: Roseomonas sp. (assembly GCA_044373565.1). Lineage (GTDB taxonomy): Bacteria > Pseudomonadota > Alphaproteobacteria > Acetobacterales > Acetobacteraceae > Neoroseomonas. Next base: position 2,208 of record JBILPX010000197.1, on the reverse strand, counting down.
AAAAGGCTTTCCATGCAGCAGCTTTCGCATTTTGGGGATCACTGCTTAGTGCTTCTTCGAGCAAAAAACCGGCTTTTTCAAAAGGATCGCGCTGCATCATCAACATGAGCGGCAAGGCACGAAGTACCAAGCCTGTTGCTCCTGATCGCTGTTGGATAGGGTGTTTACCTTCAATGAACAATATCGCTGGATCAATGCGCGCAACTACAGGTGCCACCACACGATCATGGAGCTGATCCATCATATGGGTGGCAAGTTCGAAACGGTCACTCCAGACCGGCCGGATATCCTGACCAATATCCATTAGCCGAATGCTGACGCTGATCTTGTCAGCGCCGCTGATCAGGTTGCCCTCTACCGCGTAATGCCAGCCCTTGGAACGAAGGAAAGCTTCATCCCATTGCACCATTTGCGGCTGCGGCGTCAGCGCGGACACAACATCAAACCAACGAAACCGCGCGAGTGCTGAGGCGATTTCCTGGCTCAGTGAAAAAGCCAATTGCGCATTATCCGTACCGGCTGCCTGAAAGGGAATCACCCCAATGCGCAATCGGGACGCGATTTGCGCGGGTGCAGCAGCGATGAAGCGGGGTTCAGCACGGTTTGGGGAACCAAGGGCTGGCTCAGATTGCCGCGCAGTCGCCAACCGCAGCCTATCGTAAAGCGCCCTGGTTTCGGCTGAAGGTTCCACTTCCAACCTGCTGCGCATGGCCATGCGGCAGCGTTCGAATTCCCGCAGCGCCTGGGCCTTTTCACCAAGATCAGAAAGCGCCGTCATCAGGATCCGGCTGGCCCCTTCATGTGTTGGGTCACAGGCAATGATGCGGCGCGCAAGGCCAGCACGTCTTTCGGCAGGAATATCGGCCTTAGCGATCTGGTGCAGTTCTTCGTCAAAAACGCCAGTGATTTCAGTCGCGAAGCGCGCACGTTCCATCAGCAGCCATTCGTCAAAGGCTTCCGATATTCCGTTCAAATCTTCCAGCAATTCCCCTTCGCAAAGGGCAGCCAAATCGGTCCTGAGCAGATTGGCAGGGTGCGGGCCGGCCAGAATGGCGGCGCTATCAACCCAGCAGACACGTTGGTTGAGCCGCACCATCTCGGCATCGGTTTCAAGAATTTCATCCGCCAGCGGCCCGAAGGCCAGCAACAACTCCCGCAGCGATTGCCTGAGGCTGGCGCGGGCTTGATGGTCGGGTACCCGGTCCCAGAGCAGAGAGGCTATTTTGGCCCTTGGCACCCGCTGCCCGGCATGCAGACAAAGATAACCCAGAATGGCGCGCGCCTTGCGGCCACGGGGCACCAAATCCTCGCCAAGGTAGCTGATGGCACGCAGCGCGCCGAGAAGATGGATGCGAACAGCCGCCTGGCGGGCGCCGACATCCAGCGCCACAAGCTTATTCTGATTGGCATTTTGTCGCGCCAATGCTTCGCCCCCGAAAAAGGTCCCTTAGGACGTCACATCGGAAAGGCTATTACCTATGGTTGTGTAGAGCAAGCGTTATTTCACGCCCATCAAGCGCTTTTTTAACGTTGCCATGATGTTCGCTTCACGGCCCTTTCACGCCGGGCCGTCAATCTGCAAAAAAATCACCGCAAACCAGCGGCTCCACCTCAACCTCTGGTGGTTTTTTGGTAGAGCCTCCAATCGCAGGAGATGTTAAAATGATTGACCTGAACATTCAACAGCTTCCCTCCATGAAGCCGGTCTCCCTGGGTGGGATCGCGATTGCCGATACCGGTAAGGTCCGCCTTGGTGGTTTCGCCCCAAGCCTGCCGCCGGTAAGCATCTCCGCTGAAGCCGTTGCCGATACCGGCAAGGTCCGCCTTGGTGGTTTCGCTCCAAGCCTCCCGCCGGTGCGCGTCTCCGCTGAAGCCGTGGCCGATGCCGGCACGGTCCGCCTTGGTGGTTTCGCCCCAAGCCTGCCGCCGGTGCGCGTCTCCGCTGAAGCTGTCGCCGATGCCGGCAAGGTTCGCTTTGGCGGCCACGCCCCAAGCCTACCGCGCTGAATCAGCCGCAACTCCTGATCAGGGCGCAGGCCCGGATAGCGGTTTGGGGGGATTTGGTGAAGACTTCGTCTTTCCCTAATCTCCCACTGCAAAACAGGGGCTGACGTGACTGAAAATAGCAAACCCGAAGCACCGCTCGCGACTTTCTATCGCATGATACCCTCGGCGCGCCCGCCACAGCGCGCCGATCGCGCTGCTGCG
>JBILPX010000196.1:0-6116 GCA_044373565.1 Roseomonas sp. | reverse complement strand
ATTGGATGATGTTGTAGCCGGCGCCGAGCGGATCGCTTTCCGGATCAAGAAAGGTCGTGATGCGCGCGCGCTGATAATCGCGCAAATGATCATAGGCGATGGGCGCGGCAATGGCCGTGGCGCCTGCCATCAGCGCGAATTTCCACCAGCGCATGCCGGCCGCCCAAAACACGGCAGCGCCCACCATGGCGGTGATCAGGGCCGTGCCCAGATTAGGCTGCTTCAGGATCAAACCTACCGGCACCAATACCATTAACGCCGGTGGGATCAGGAAAAGCGGATTGCCCATGCGTTCCCAGGAAGCGCGATGAAACCAAGCCGCCAAGCCAAGCGCCAGCATGATTTTCATAAGTTCCGATGGCTGCAATTGCACCGGGCCGAGATCAATCCAACGCTGCGCGCCCTTGCCGACATTGCCATGAAACAGCACCAGCACCAGCAAACCGAGCGCCAAGGCATAACCCACCCAGGCGAAGCGCAGGATGATCCTGATATCAATGAAGGCAATGCTCAGCATGATCACCAGACAGAAGCCGAAGCGCAGCGCGTGCTTCTGCGCATAGGCATCCGCGTTGCCGCTGCCTGCTGTCCAAAGCGCGACATATCCAATGGCGGCAATGCCGCCCAGCAGCAGCACAAAAAGCCAAGGCACGCGCCAGAGCTTGGAAACCAGGCCAGCGCCCCGGCTTTCCGTGAGCAGCCGACGTTCAAAAATCATCGGCCAAGCTCCGCCACGCGCGGGTCACGCGGCGTGGGCGTGATGGGCAGGCGCTGGAAGGCTTCCACCATTATATCGCGTGCGAGCGGTGCCGCAGCGCCCGAACCGCTGGTGCCATGTTCCACAATCACCGAAAGGGCGAAGACCGGATTGTCATAGGGCGCGTAAGCCACAAATAGCGCATGCGGGCGCCATTCGCGCGGCAGGGTCGCGACATTGAAGCCCCTTTCGCGCTGTTCGCGGGACACTCGCCTGACCTGGGTGGTGCCGGTCTTACCGGCCATGACACCGTATTGGCCTGGCAACCTTGCGATGCCCGCTGTGCCGCCGCCATTCACCACCGCCCACATGGATTCACGCACCACGCGCAAATCGGCATCAGGAATGCCAAGTGATGGCCAATCCTCGGGCTTGCCGCCGCGCACCGGCTGGCCGGCAATGGCGCGTGTCAGATGCGGTTGCACGGCGCGCCCGGTGGCGAGCCGCGCAGTCATGACCGCAAGGGAAAGCGGTGTGAGCTGATAGAAACCCTGGCCGATGCCATGCACAATGGTATCGCCAATATTCCAGTGATGACCCTGTGCCTGCCGCCAGCCGCGGGTTGGCACCAGGCCGCGGCGCGTGCCGGGCAATTCAATGTCTAAATCCACACCAAGGCCGAAGCGATTGGACATGGCGGCAATCTTATCCATGCCGGTGCGGCGCGCTATTTCGTAGAAATAGACATCGCAGCTTTGCGCGATGCCGGTGCGCATATTCATCCCGCCATGGCCGCTTTGCTTGTGGCAATGGAAGCGCGTATCGCCAAAATCGAAATGGCCAGGGCAATGCACAATATCGCCGGGACGGCAGATTTTCGCTTCCAAAGCCGCCAGCGCCACCACCATCTTGAAGGTGGACCCGGGCGCATAGAGCCCGTTGGTCGCCTTGTTGATCAGAGGGGTGGAGCGTGACGCGGTCCATTGCCGCCATTGCGCTGCGCTGACGCCGGAATTGAAGATATTGGGGTCAAAGGAAGGCTTGGTCGCCATGGCCAGCACTTCGCCATTGCGCGCATCCAACAGCACTGCTGTGGTGCCTTCCTCAATCTTGTCGCGAATGGCCTTTTGCAGCCCAGTATCCACTGAAATCTGCACATCCTGGCCGGGGATGCCTTCGCGCCGATCCAATTCGCGGATCACGCGGCCAAGCGCATTCACCTCAACCTGCACCGCACCGGCGCGCCCGCGCAGCGCGCGGTCATGGAAGCGTTCAAGCCCGGCGCGGCCCACGCGCATGCCGGGCAAATTCACCAAGCCTTCCTCGCCAGTATCCTGTTCGGTTGGCGTGCCGACATAGCCAAGCACATGCGCCAGATGTTCGGTTTCGGGATAGATGCGGGTTGTGCCCATATCCACGGAAACACCGGGCAGGTCTGGCGCATTCACCTCGATCGCTGCCATTTCCTCCCAGCTCAGGAATTCGCGCAGGATCACGGGCACAAAGCGGCGATTGCGGCGAATATCGCGTTCGATCCGCGCCTTTTCATGATCCTGCAAGGGCACGATGCGGGAGAAGGTTTCGATGGTGGCGGTGACATCAGCCGTCTGTTCCGCAACCAGAAGTGCCCGCCAATTCAGCCGATTGCCGGCAACCACATCGCCGCGCCGGTCCAGAATGCGCCCACGCGGCGGGGCAAAAAGCCTGGCACTGACACGGTTTTCTTCTGCCAGGGTCGCGTAGCGTCGGCCTTCTTCAATCTGCAACCGATACAGCCGATGCCCAAGAAAGCCGAGTGCGCCCAATTGCACAACGCCCAGCAACGCGGCGCGGCGCGTGAAAATGCTGCGCCGGCGTTCTTCCTCGCGCTTGATGTTTGTATTGGCGCCAAAGCCGGAAGCGCGGTGCCCGGGCCAGAGCTTCATGGCAGATTCTCTGCCCGGCGCATCACTTCATGCGCGCGCGAAAGGATGATGGCGATGGGCGGATAGAGCCCTGCGGTCAGTAGTAGCGTATGCAATATCGTCTGCCAGGGCGGCAAGGTTAGCAGCAACAGCGCCGTGAAACCCCAGGCAAGTAGGATCGCGCCCAAGGCGCCCAGGCAAAAGCAAAGCCACACCATGAAGAAGCCTTGCCGCGCCAGCCAAAAGCGCAGCCGCATAGCAGCCCCATGCAGCGCAAGCAGCGCGATGATATGCACGCCAAGCGGCGCCATGCTGAGCAAATCCAGCAATAGTCCCAGGATGAACACGATGGGCGGCGCCATGCCGGCGGGGCGGAACACTGTCCAGAAGGCAACAGAGGGCATGGCCAGTGCGAAGGCCAGCGCCGGAAGGCCGGTGGGCGTTGCCGACAGGATCAGCACCACCGTGGTGGAGAGCAACGGAAAGGCCAAGCGCAGCAGCGCTTCAATCCGCCGCGCTAAATCCTGCGGCGGTTCCGGGCGCCCGGGCGGCGGCGCGCGGAGTTTGGGCGATAAGCTCATGGCGCTGCTTTAGCGCCGCGCCGGTCGGGGTTCCGGGCGCGCCACCGCTTCCGGCGGCAGAATGCCCGAAAGACCAAAATCGAATAGCCGCACCATTTCAAGATTATCGAGCCGGGCGAAAAGCTCCACTTCCAGCGACCCTTGTGCGCTGCGCCGCACCACACCCACCGGCAGGCCCGCCGGGAAGGCATTGGCCTGGGCGCTGGTCACCACGCGTTCCCCTTCCTGCGGAATGACGCCTTCTGGCCAATGCGCCAAGCGCGGCCGCGCGCCATTGGTGCCGGCCATCACCGCACGCGCGCGGCTGGCTTCAAGCGTGACTGGTATGCGGCTATTCATGTCAGTCGCCAGCAGAACGCGGGCTGAGCGCGAGCCCACTTCCGTCACGCGGCCCACAAAGCCACGTTCATCCAGGGCAACCTGACCCTTGCGGATGGCATGCTGCGGCGGGATGGCAAGCAGCACCGCGCGGGCATAAGTGCCGCCACCATCCGCCACTACCCGCGCGGCGTGGAAATTCGGCACGCCTTCCGGCATGAAGCCAAGTTGGCGCCGCAGCAGCGTATTCTCCGCCTCAAGCCCCAGCGCTGCCGCATGCCAGCGGCGCAGACGCTCATTTTCCTCACGCAGCCTGGCATTGTCGCTGCGGAGTGTCGCCAGGCTCTGGATTTCTTCGATCGTGTCCTCAACCGCATTCAATGGCTGGGAAATCGCCGCATAAATCGGGGTTAGTGCGTCAGAAAGCGCAATGCGCAGCCGCTCCACCAGCAACGTATCCGCCTTGCCCAGCAGCATCACCCCGAAAGCCACGGCAATCATGATCGGCAGCGAAAGCCGCGCCAATACCTGCCGTAACGGGATGCTGAGCCTGATCACGCTGGGCTACCCCCTTGCTCCGCTTCAGTACATGGATGTCAGCACATGACGAAGGCGCTTAATATCCTCGAGCGCGCGCCCGGTGCCAAGCGCCACACAGGAAAGCGCATCTTCCGCCGCAACTACAGGCAGGCCCGTGGCATCGCGCAACACCTGGTCCAGCCGGCCGAGCAACGCCCCGCCACCGGTCAGCACAATGCCCTTATCCACGATATCGGCGGCAAGCTCAGGCGGCGTGTTTTCCAGCGCGGTCTTCACCGCATCCACGATCTGGCTCACGGGTTCGGCCAGCGCTTCCGCCACCTGACGCTGGCTTACAATCACTTCGCGTGGGACGCCATTCATCAAATCGCGGCCCTTAACTTCGGCGGTTGGGCCATCCTCACCACCGTCGGGCGGGGCGGCGGCGCCGATTTCAAGTTTTATGCGTTCCGCAGTACTTTCACCGATCAGCAAATTGAACTGGCGGCGGATATAGGAAATGATCGCCTCATCCAGCTTGTCGCCACCCACGCGCACACTGCGCGCATAGACAATGCCGCCCAGGCTGATCACGGCCACTTCCGTGGTGCCACCGCCAATATCCACCACCATCGAACCCGAGGGTTCTGTCACCGGCAGGCCGGCACCAATCGCCGCCGCCATGGGTTCTTCAATCAGCAGCACCTTGCGCGCGCCGGCACTTTCCGCGCTTTCCTGAATGGCGCGCCGTTCCACCGCGGTAGACCCCGAAGGCACGCAAACAATGATCAAGGGGGAGGCAAAGCTGCGCCGATTATGCACCTTGCGGATGAAGTGCTTGATCATTTCTTCCGCCACTTCGAAATCCGCGATCACGCCATCGCGCAAGGGCCGAATGGCCGAGATATTCCCCGGCGTCCGCCCCAGCATGAGCTTCGCTTCCTCACCCACCGCCAGCACCTGCTTACGGCCACGCACATCGGAAATGGCAACCACACTCGGCTCATTCAAAACGATGCCCCGGCCCTTCACATAGACCAGCGTATTCGCGGTGCCGAGGTCAATGGCCATATCGGCGGACAGGAAGCCGAATAGGCGTCCGAACATGCTAAAACCCCTTGCAAACAGAGTATGCCCCGGCGCTTGAGCGCCGAGGTGGCGGGAATGGCTTTCCGGCAAGCCAGAAGGCCCAGGGATTTACCCCCCCTGGCCGGGAGTCTCAAGCCGTAATCCGGGGGTATGACCCCCGGCGTTTCAGGCCCGCAGCACCGCCGGCGGTTCGGTGCGTTCGCGCTTGACCAAAAGCTTGTTCAGCGCATGCACATAGGCCCGGGCAGAGGCGACAATGGTATCCGTATCCGCCCCCTGGCCATCCACCAGCTTGCCCGCTTCTTCCAGCCGCACGGTCACCCGCGCCTGGGCATCCGTACCCCCCGTGACCGACTGCACGGCATAGAGCTTCAGGTTCACCTCATGCGGGAAAGCCTGCCGCAGCGCATTGAAGGTGGCATCCACGGCGCCATCCCCGGCCGCCACCCCTTCGCGCCTTTCGCCATCCACTTCCAAGGCGATGGACGCAGTCGGGCTGGTATTCATCCCCGTCGCGACCGTGAGTGCCACCAGCTTCAGACGGTCATTCTGGCGGACCACTTCGTCATCCACCAGCGCCACGATATCCTCATCATAGACCACTTTCTTGCGGTCCGCGAGGTCTTTGAAGCGGCGGAAGGCGTCGTTCAATTGATTATCGCCCATCTCATAACCCAAGGTTTTCAGCTTGTCGCGGAAGGCGGCGCGGCCGGAATGCTTGCCCATCACAAGCGATGATGTGGACCAGCCCACCGACTCCGGCGTCATGATTTCATAAGTGGATTTGTCCTTCAGCACGCCATCCTGATGGATGCCCGATTCATGGGCGAAGGCATTGCGGCCCACAATCGCCTTATTGGGCTGCACATCAAAACCCGTAATCGTGGCCAGCAAACGGCTGGTCTTCAGGATATTCTGCGTGACAATCCCATTCGATACCGGGATCGCATCCGCCCGCGTGCGCAGCGCCATCACCACTTCTTCGATTGAGGCATTGCCGGCGCGTTC
>JBILPX010000195.1:0-6117 GCA_044373565.1 Roseomonas sp. | reverse complement strand
TGGCGCCAATCGGCTATATCCCGCCCGCGGAAGCCGAAGAACGCTACTATGCCTCACTGGATCAACCAGCCATGGCAGCGTAACTTACGCAAAACAGCCTCCGGCAAACCCGGGGCGGTTCAGGGCTTCCGCCGGCACAGCTTGACCTCAGGGCAAACTATTGATCCCATGCCCCCATAAACAAGCATCAAGGAAACCCCACCCATGCGCGCCTGGGCAGTTGTTGAAGCCGGCAAACCCCTTCAGGAAATCACCATCCCGACACCGGAGCCGACCGGCCAGCAGGTATTGCTCGAAATCACGCATGCGGGCGTCTGCCATTCCGATCTGCATATCTGGGAAGGCGGCTATGATCTGGGTTCGCGTGGCTATCTGAAACTCTCCGATCGCGGGGTGAAGCTACCGCTGGCCATGGGGCATGAGATTGTCGGGCGCGTACTGAAATGGGGCCCGGATGCCAATGGCGCGGGCCTTAAGGTCGGCGACCACATGGTGGTCTTCCCCTGGGTCGGTTGCGGCACCTGCGAAGCCTGCCTGGCGGATGAGGATAACATGTGCCTCACGCCGAAAAGCCTCGGCGTTTATCAGCATGGTGGCTATGCGACGCATGTACTGGCACCAGAGCCGCGGCATCTGGTGCCGGTGGGTAACCTCGATCCTGCCCTGGCGGCGACCTATGCCTGTTCGGGCATTACGGTGTTCAGCGCCATCAACAAGGTCATGCCGATGCCTGCAGATGAACCCATTGTGGTGATCGGCGCCGGCGGGCTGGGCTTGAACGCGATTGCGGTGCTGAAGGCCATGGGCCATCGGCGGATCGTGGTGGTGGATGTCAGCCCAGCCAAGCTGGAAGTCGCCAAGCGGGAAGGGGCGAGTGATATCGTCCAGGGTGGCGATGCTGATACCGCCAAGCGCATCATGGAAGCCTGCGGCGGCCCGGTGCGCGCCATTATTGACCTGGTGAACGGGACCGAGACCGCGCGGAGCGCTTTTGATTCGCTCCGCAAGGGCGGCAAGCTGGTGCAAGTCGGGCTATTTGGCGGCGAATTGGCCGTGCCGCTGCCCGTCATGCCGATGCGGGCGCTGACCATCCAGGGTTCATATGTGGGCAATGTCAAGGAGTTACGCGAATTGATGGGAATCGCGCAGCAGGGGACCTTGCCGGGCATACCGATCACCCGCATGCCGCTTAATCAAGCTGATAACGCGCTGAATAGGTTGCGTGAAGGCAAGGTTACCGGCCGCATTGTCCTGACCGCCGAGGGACTTTAAAAAAAATCAAACTAAAAGTTAAAAGAAACTAAACTAAAAGTTGCAATTCTCCGAATAGTGTTCAATCCTACGTTTTATGGATAACGGAAGCGCCTTCGTGCAAGACATCGCCCCGCTGCGAGACTTCGTCCGCGGCATGACAGCCCTATCCGATGCGGGGGCGGATGAGGCCCGCTTCCTGAAGGAAGCACCGGACCTGCTGCGCAGGCTTGTGCTTTCCGATAATTGGCTGCCGCCGGAATATACGGCGCCGACCGATACCTTTCGGCAATTGCTGCTGCATTGCGACCCGCAGGAGCGGTTCTCGGTGGTGTGTTTCGTCTGGGGACCAGGGCAGCAGACACCTGTTCATAACCATACCGTCTGGGGCCTTGTTGGCGTGCATCAAGGCGAAGAGATTTCGACTGAAATGTGTGCGGACCCTAATGGCGGACCGATGCGCCCTGGCCGGGTTGATCGCGTCAAGCGCGGAGAGGTCGTTGTGTTGAGCAGCGACAGCTATGACATTCACCGCGTCGAAAACGCGGTGGAAGGGCGCACCAGCATCAGCATCCATGTCTATGGCGCCAATATCGGCGCAGTGAAGCGTGCGATGTTCAATGCCGAGACCAGCCAGCCCGATTATTTCATCTCGGGCTATGACAATAAAACCGTTCCCAATCTCTGGGATTTGAGTCGCGCGGCCAATTAGCCAGCGCCTATTGCGTGTTGGCGCTTGAGGCGTGATGCTTCCTGCCATCAAGCAAGGATAGCGTAGCATGGCTGACAGCATTCCCGTACTCGACCTAGCGCCTTTGCGCGCCGGTGCGCCTGGGGCGCTCGACAAACTTGGCGAAGAACTCCGCCACGCCTTTACCGAGGTTGGCTTTTACTTCGTGCGCAATCACGGCATCCCGGAAGCGTTGCTCGATCAAACCTTCGCTGAGGCCGCACGCTTCCATGCGCAGCCTTCGGAAGCGAAGCTGGCGCTTAAGATCAATGAACATAACATCGGCTATATGCCGATGCGGGGCGCCACGACGCGCGTGAATGCGGTGGGGGAAGTGGCGCTGCCCAATGCCAATGAGGCAGTGTTTTTCAAGCGCGACCTACCGGCGGATCACCCGGATGTTATGGGCAAGGTACGCTTTCGCGGTGCCAATCAATGGCCGGATTTGCCGGGTTTTCGCGATAATATCCTGAAAGCGTTTGCGGCGTTTGAGGGCCTGGGGCTTTCGCTTTTGCCGATCTACACGCGCGCGCTTGGTCTGCCCGTGGATTACTTTGCGCCCTTTTTTAATGAACCCATGTTCACCTTGCGCATGTCGCATTATCCGCCGCAGGAACCAACCGCGCCCGAGAATGAATTCGGCATCGCGCCCCATATGGACACAAGCTTCATGACCATCCTGGCGCAGAACAAGGTGCCTGGCCTGTCGCTGCGCTTGCCTGATGGGCGCTGGTTGGATGCGCCCGCACCCGAAGGCGCGCTGCTGATCAATGGCGGGATGATGCTCAGGCGCTGGACGGATAATCGCTTCCTTGCCACACCGCATCGCGTGATCAATCGCTCAGGCCGCGAACGCTATGCGATTCCGTTCTTTATGGATGCAAATTATCGCGCGGTCATGGCGCCCATCACCGCTGACGGCGAACCGGCGCGGATGGAGCCCATCACCTATCCCGATTTCATGACCGGCTATCAGCGCGCGAATTTCCATCACGCTGCCGAAAAATCTGAAGAAAAGGTGCAGCTACAGGGCGCCTGAATTTGCATGCGTCAGGGGGCTTTACCTTCCCCCCAGAAGGCGTAGCCTTCGGTCAGCCGCAAAGGCTTCGAACTATTTTGGGAGGAAAATTCATGGAAGTAACACGTCGTTCGGCTATAGCAGCCGGCGGTGGCGCAGCCCTTGGTGGCCTGCCCTGGCGGAGTGCCAAGGCGCAGGCCGCGAATACCCTCAAGATCGCGCTGCTGACGGATTTTTCCGGCACCTATCGCGATGTCACCGGTCCCACGAAGCTTGCCTGCATCCGTCAAGCGGCAGCCGAAATGAGCAATCGCGGCTTCAATATCGAAATCGTCTTTGGCGATAACCAGAACCGCCCCGATGTCGGTTCCAACCTGACGCGCCAATGGATTGACCGCGATGGCGTGGATGTGATTGTGGATGGCGGCGCTTCTTCAGTCGCGCTCGCCGCGAATGACATTATCCGCGATAGGAACAAGATTTTTCTGAATACCTCCTCAGCCACATCGGATTTGACTGGTCGGGCCTGCGCGCCGACAACGGTACATTGGACCTACGACACCTGGATGCTCGCCAAATCCACAGGCGGTGCCACGGTGCGCACGGGTGGTGATAGCTGGTTCTTCATCACGGCGGATTACGCCTTTGGTCATGCGCTGGAACGCGATACGGCCACTTTCGTCCGCAATGCCGGCGGGCGTGTCTTGGGCCAGGTGCGTACGCCCTTCCCGGGTACCACCGATTTTTCGTCTTTCCTGGTGCAGGCGCAGGCGTCTCGCGCCAAGGTGATTGGCCTCGCCAATGCGGGCAGCGACACCATCAACTGCATCAAGCAGGCCGCCGAATTCGGCATCATGCGTCGAGGCATCAAGCTCGCCAGCTTACTGATGTTTCTGCCCGATGTGCATGCGCTCGGGCTTGAAACCACTCAAGGCCTTATCTGCACTGAAACTTTCTATTGGGATTTGAATGATCGCACGCGCGCTTTCTCCGCCCGGGTGCGTCCCAATATCGGCCAGAATGCGCTTTGCATGAACCATGCTGGTGGTTACGCAGCCGTACTGCACTACCTGAAGGTCGCCGCTGAAATGGGTGTGGCGCAGGCCAAGCAAAGCGGCACCGCAACGGTGGAACGCATGAAGGCGACGCCATGCGATGATGATTGCTTCGGCCCTGGCAGTATCCGCGCCGATGGCCGCAAGCTGCATCCCGCCTATTTGTTTGAGGTGAAAAAGCCATCAGAAAGCAGTGGCGTGTTTGACTATTACAAGCTGCTGCAAACCACTCCGGGCCCAGAAGCTTTCCGTCCCCTAGCCGAAGGTGGCTGCAGCTTCGTCAAAAGCTGAAGCCAGGTTTGAGCGGTCGCTTCACCGCTTGGGTCATTCGACCTATACGAATTGGGCGCGATGGACAGCTTCACCCCATCGCGCCTAATTCTTGGCGCGAAACACCAATTGGCGCGACAGCACAAAATTCCCAAACATGCCAGCCAAGGCGCCTGCGGCCACACCCAGTACAGGATGCGCCGCCACCATCGGGACAAATTCGATCAGCGCAGCATAGGTGCCGTAATTCATCGCGAATCCCAGCAGATTCACCAACAGGAACAGCGCCCATTGCTGATGCAAGGGGCCATCACCGCGCCCGCGAAAGGTCCATAGCCGATTGAGCGCCCAGGTTGTTGTCGCCGCAGCCAGGTAGGAGACCGCTCGCCCGCCATAAAGCCCAAGCCCGAGCGCGAGCCCCGCGTAAAGCACCGCGGTATCCACGACGAAACCAATCGTGCCGACCACACCGAAACGCAGAAACTCCATCAGCAGTTGAAAGCGCTCTGGCCCAAGGGTGCTTTCGATGCGGGAGAGGATGCCGTGCAAAGCCATGCCCGCCTGTAACGCAGGAAAGCGGGGCGGCGCAAACCGCCTGGGTCCTTGCGGCCTTCCGAGCAGGAAATTTTGGCCCGCCTGACGCAAAGCAAGGCAATTTGGATCGATTATGCCCATGAAACGGCTTTGGGGTTTGGTCATAAGCGGGGCTCAGGGCAAATCTCGCTTGCACAGGCCGGGGCAAGCGGGTCTTATAGTTAGAAGATAGAAAAGGGGGCTCACATGCAACGTCGGGATGTCTTCAAACTGGGTGCCGCTGCAGCCGCCGGCACGCTGCCGTCCTTCGCCATTGCGCAGCCCACGCAGAACCGCGTGCTGAAAATGGTGCCGCAGGCGAACCTCACCAGCCTCGACCCCATTTGGACCACGGCCAATATTACCCGGAATTACGGGTATATGGTGTTCGACACGCTTTATGGCATGGATGCGCAGTTCCAGCCCCAGCCGCAAATGGCCGCGGGCCATAGCAGCGATGATGGCGGGCGGAGTGTCACCATCACGCTGCGCCCCGGGCTGAAATTCCATGACGGGGAACCCGTGCGCGCGCAGGATGTGGTGCCAAGCCTGCAACGCTGGATGAAGCGCAGCCCCTTCGGACAAAAGTTGGCCACAGTGACGGATGACATCCATGTGGTGGATGACATGCGGATCCGCTTCCGCCTGAAGAAACCCTTCCCGCTGCTGTTCCATGCGCTGGCGCAGGTTTCCAATGGCCCGGCCTTCATCATGCCCGAACGCCTGGCCAAGACCGATCCCTTCCAGCAGGTGCGCGAAGCCATCGGCAGTGGCCCCTTCCGCTTCAGGGCCAATGAATTCAATTCCGGCAGCCTCGCGGTGTTTGAACGCTTTGCCGATTACGTGCCCGTGCCGACCGGCACACCAAGCCTGACCGCAGGGCCGAAAATCGCGCATTTTGATCGTGTGGAATGGCACATCATTGTGGATGCCGCGACCGCCGCCGCCGCGCTGCAAACCGGCGAGATTGACTGGTACGAACAGCCGCCACCGGAAGTGCAGCTGCTGCTCCGCCGCAACCGCCAAGTGGTGATTGAAGCGATTGACCCGCTGCCGCTGACCGGCATTTTGCGCTTCAACCATCTGAATGGCCCCTTCAACAACAAGGCTTTGCGTCAGGCCTTGCTGCCCGCGATCAACCAGCAGGATTTCATGCAGGCATCGGTCGGCACGGATCCTTCGCTCTACACCACGGGCGTTGGCATGTTCACGCCGGGCAC
>JBILPX010000014.1:0-20191 GCA_044373565.1 Roseomonas sp. | reverse complement strand
ATGCCGGCCATGCCCGCCACCATGATCCCAACCGAGCCGAAATTGGTGAAACCACACAGCGCATAGGTCAGGATCAGTCGCGACCGTTCCGAAAGCCCCGCGCCGCCTGATTGCGCGAGCTCAAGGTAGGACACGAATTCATTCACCACGATCTTCACGCCAAGCGAAGATGCAACGGTGGCTGCTTCCGCCGCCGGCACGCCCATGGCCCAGGCGACGGGCCAAAGCAGCAGGCCAAGCAAGCGTTGCAAAGTGAAGCCCGTTGCGGGTTCCAACACCATATTCACCAGCGCCACCAAGGCCACAAAGACAATCAGTGACGCCATGATGCCAAGCAGCAGCGAAAGCCCATCCTGCTTGCCGCGCACCAGCGCATCCATGCTGCTATCGTAAAGCTTCACGGGCTGGCCGGTGTCATGATCCGTCGCGGCGCTGCCGCTTTCTGCCGGCAGCATCAGCAGCGCGGCGAGGATCGCAGCCGGGGCGGAAATCAGGCTCGCGGTCAGCAATTGCCCCGCCGCATCGGGCACTACGGGCGCGATCATCAGCGCATAGACCACCAGCGTATTGCCGCTGATGGTGGCTAGCCCCGCTGTCATCACCACGAAAAGCTCAGCGCGCGTCATGCGCGAAAGCCAGGCGCGGATCATGAGCGGCGCTTCCACCATGCCCACAAAGACATTCGCGGCAACACCAAATCCCGCCGCGCCACCAATACCGAAAAGCCGCTGCAGCACCGCCGCCATCACGCGCACAATCGCGGGCAAGATACCCCAATGATAGAACAGCGCGGAAAGTGCGCCGACCACCAGCACCAAGGGCAAAGCCTGGAAGAACAGGATGAAGGAAGCGCCGGGGCGCAATTCCTGAAAGGGCAAAGCGCCGCCGCCCAAATAGCCAAAGACCAGTGATGTGCCGGCCTGGGTTGCGACCGCCAGCGCATTCACCGCATCACCCAAATAGGAAAAACCTGCGCGCAGCGGCGCCATATGCAAAAGCGCCGCACCCAAAAGGATTTGCAGCGCCAAGCCCATCACCACCACACGTGCCGAGACGCCTCGCCGAAACCCACCCAAAGCCCAGGCCAGTCCGCAAAGCGCCAGCAAGCCGAAGCCTGATTGGGCTTGCAGCGCGGTCATGTTGGCAGGATGGGTGTGGGCGGGTCGTCCAATTCCAAATCGGCGATGCGCTGGCCACCGCGCTTGATGGCAGCAGCCGATATCTCGATCTGGTCTATATCCTTCTGCGCCTGAATAAAATGCTTGCGCAGGCCGTCAGTACGTTCTTCCAGTCGGCCAACATCGGCCAGCATCCGGTCCACTTCTCGCCGGATGCGCCCAGCTTCGGTACGCAGCCGCACATCGCGCATCAAGGCGCGCATGGTGCCAAGCACCGCCCATAAGGTGGTGGGGGAGACGATATAAACGCCGCGGCGCGTGGCATCCGATACCAGTGAAACCAGCGAGGTATGCAGTTCCGCATAAATCGCCTCAGACGGCACAAAAATCAGCGCGCCTTCGGCGGTCTCCCCGGGGATGATGTAGCGTTCCGCCACATCCTTGATGTGCTTCTGCACATCGGCGGAAAACTGCCTAAGCTTTTGGCTGCGCGTAGTGTCATCCGTGGCTTCCCGCAAGGCAAGCCAGGATTCCAGCGGAAATTTCGAATCAATCGCAATCGGCCCCGGTGGGTTTGGCAGATGGATCAGGCAATCCGCGCGCTTGCCATTCGAAAGTGTCGCCTGCAGCGTAAAGGCATCAGACGGCAGCCGATCCGCGATGATCTGTTCCATTTGGCTTTCGCCAAACGCGCCACGCGCCTGCTTATTGCCCAAAATACCGGTCAGCGTATTCACCTGGGAACCAAGCGCTTCGATATTGCTGCGCGCGGCGTCAATCACCGCAAGCCTTTCCTTGATTTCGCTTGAAGTCACACCCAGGCTGGTGGTCATGCGTTCGGTTTGACTATTGAGCGCAACAGAAAGCGTTTCATTCTGGCTTTTTATTGCTTCCGTCAATGTGCGTTCAGACTGTGCCAGCCTATCCGCCATGGCGGCTTCCTGTGCGGCGATGCGCCCGATTTGTTCCTGCACGGCGCCATTCAGCACGCGGGTTTGGTCCATCACCACGCTATTCACGCGATCAGCGATATCGCCTTCCAGGGACACGACGCGCTCTGCCTGGCGTTCCTGCGCGGCAGCCAAAGCGGAAAGCTGCCCAAGGACCATGCCCGCCAGCGGATCAGGCGCGGGGTGTCGCAGTAGCAGCACCATGGCAATCAGCAGGGCCGCCAAAAGAATGGCCAGCGGCAAAACCGCATCGGGTGGTAGCCAGGCTGGTAGGGTCCAATTCTGCATGCGGTCAGTATATCAGCTTCAATGCCTGAAATGCCGCATGCCGGTGAAAACCATCGCAAGCCCTGCTCTATCGGCGGCTTCAATCACCTCATTATCCCGGATCGAGCCACCTGGCTGAATTATTGCGGTAGCGCCGGCCGAGGCTGCGATTTCCAACCCATCGGCAAAAGGGAAAAACGCATCGGATGCCACTACGGAACCCTTGGCCAAAGGTTCAGGCAACCCCGCCGCCTTGGCCGCAGCCTCACTTTTCCAGGCGGCGATACGGCTGCTTTCCGCGCGGTTCATCTGCCCCGCGCCAATGCCAACCGTGGCCAGGCCCTTCGCATAAACAATGGCGTTGGATTTCACATGCTTGCAGACGCGGAAGGCGAAAAGCAGATCCGCCATCTCGGCCACCGTCGGTGCGCGCTTCGTCACGCATTTCAGCGTGGCTTCCGTCACGCGCCCGGCATCGCGCGATTGCGCCAGAAAGCCGCCGGCCACGGAACGGAACATCATCCCCGGTGCGGCAGGATCAGGCAGACCGCCCGTCAGCAGCAGCCTAAGGTTCTTCTTTTTGGCAAAAACTGCGAGTGCGGCTTCATCTGCATCTGGTGCAATCACGACTTCAGTGAAAATCGCCGTGATGCGTTCCGCCGCTGCTGCATTAAGCTTGCGATTGGCCGCAACAATGCCACCAAAAGCCGAAACCGGATCACACAACAAAGCGCGGTCCCAAGCGCTGGATAAATCCGCCGCCACCGCAATACCGCAAGGATTGGCGTGCTTTACAATTACAATGGCCGGACCGTCGAATTCGGCCAGCGCTTCAAACGCCGCGTCAGTGTCGTTCAGGTTGTTGTAGGAAAGCTCCTTCCCCTGAATCTGCCGCGCGGTTGCAATGCCAGGGCGCGCACTGCCATCCAGGTAAAACGCCGCTGATTGATGAGGGTTTTCGCCATAGCGGAGCGTTTGGCGCAGCGAACCCGTGAAGCTCAAGCGCTCAGGAAATTCCTGCCCTTCCTGCCCGGCGAACCACCTCGAAATCGCCGCGTCATAAGCCGCCGTGCGCGCATAGGCCGCGGCCGCCAAGCGCCGGCGCGTGGCAAGCCTGGTGCCCCCCGCTTCCGCGATTTCCGCCTGCACTTCGGCGAAATGCGCAGGTTCTGTCAGCACTGCGACATGGGCGTGATTCTTGGCGGCACTGCGGATCATCGCCGGGCCGCCGATATCTATGTTTTCGATGCAATCATCGAAAGCGGCACCCTTCGCGACTGTTGCTTCAAACGGGTAGAGATTAACCGCCACCAGATCAATCGGCGCAATCCCATGCGCTTCCATTTGCGCCAGATGCTCAGCCAGATCGCGCCGGCCCAGAATGCCGCCATGCACCTGCGGCACGAGCGTTTTCACGCGCCCATCAAGGATTTCCGGAAAGCCCGTATGGTCTGACACATCCTTCACGGGCACGCGCGCCTCACGCAGCGCCTTGGCAGTACCGCCGGTGGAGAGAATCTCCACCCCGCGCGCCGCCAGGAAGCGGCCAAATTCAATCAGCCCGGTTTTGTCAGAAACGGAAAGCAACGCGCGGCGCGGCGCGATTACATCAGTCATGGTGGGAATCCGTAGAAGCAATGCCTCGCGCCATACGCCCGGCAGGTGGGGGGATCAACCCTGGCAAGGCTGATCAACGGGCAGGAAAGGGCTGGTCATGCCGGGGCTCCTTCAGATTTGGGGGGCAGGCGGCGCAGCAGCCAAAGCATGATGGCCATGGCCGGCAGCGCGGCGGCGGTGGTCAGCACAAAAAACCACGGCCAGCCTAGGCCTTCTGCCAGCACCCCCGATGTCGCCCCAAGCGTGCGCAAGGGCACCGCCGCCAGTGATGACAGCAGCGCATACTGCGTGGCGGTGAAGCTGCGGCTGGTCAGCATGCCAAGGTAGGAAAGAAACGCCGCATCCGCCAAGCCATCGGTGAAATTCTCGATCCCCACCTGCGCGAACAACATGCGGATATCATGTCCCGCAAAGGCCAGCGCAACATACATAAGGTTGGAGAGCATTTGCGTAATCCCTGTCAGGATCAGGGCGCGCCCGGTGCCAAGCTTCGCCACCAGCCAACCGCCGGCCAGGGCGCCGGCAAGCATCGCGCACAGGCCAAAGACGGAAGAAACCCCCGCCACTTCCAGCCGGGTAAAGCCAAGCTGGCGATAGAAGGGCGCGGTCATATTGCCTGCCATTGCCTCGCCCAATTTGAACAGGGCAATAAAGGCCAGGATCGCAAACCAATAGCGCCGGCGCATGAAATCCGCGAAGGGATCAATCACCGCATAGCGCAGCCGTGCCTCCCAGCCTTGCGGCACGGCGCCCCCCTGGCGCGCGGGTTCGGCGGCAAACAGCACGGCGGCAACGCCTATGCCCACCATCGCGGCGCAGCCGGCAAAGGCGAATGCCCAGCCAGCGAATTCGGCCATGGTCAGCGCGCCCGCTGTCGCCGCCAGCCAGGCGCTGCGATAGCCCCAGACATAACAGGCAAGCCCATAGCCCTGATCAGCCTCCTCCAGGCTTTCGATACGGAAGGCGTCAATCACAATATCCTGGCTGGCAGACAGGAAAGCGACCGCGACCGCCACTGCCACCGTCAGGCTGACATCCAGCGCCGGGTTGGTCTGGCCAAGCGCGATAATGGCGCCGATCAGCGGGATTTGGATGGAAAGCAGCCAGCCGCGCCGGCGTCCTAGCGCGCGGAAGAAGGGCGGCGGGCTATGGTCTATCAGCGGCGACCAGAGGAATTTCAGCGAATAGGAAAGCCCGATCAGTGCCGTGAAGCCGATGGCTGCCAGCGAAAGGTTCGATTCCGCCAGCCATTGCCTGAGCGTGAAGGCCGAAAGTGGCAGCGGCACGCCCGCGGCGAAGCCAAGCGCCAGCATCACAAGAAAGCGCTTGTCGCGCCAACGGGGAAGCGAATCGGTCATGGTCTGAAACTGACAGAAGCGGCGCTGGCCTGCCACTACCCATGACTTGCCCGCACGGCAAAGGCCAGCGCAATATGCCCCCAAGCAAATACAGGAGGCAGCGGCATGAATATCCTCGCCAAGGCGAAAGGCCTTTTGGTGGAACCCGGCAAAACCTGGGATTCGATCGCGGCGGAACCCATGACGCTTGGTGGGGTTTTCGCGGGCTATGTGCTGCCCTTGGCGGCGATTCCTTCCATTGCCAGCGCGATTGGCACCTTCCTTGGTGGGAATCTGCCGAATTTTGGGGAATTGGCGATCAGCTACGTCATTGCGGTGGTGAGTGTGCTGATCATGGGCAAGATCATGCCGCCCTTGGCCGCGCGCTTTGGTGCCGCGCCGGATGGCAATGCAGGGATGAAGCTGGCCGCCTTTGCACCCACCGGCGCCTGGGTGGGCGGGTTGGCGTTGATTGTGCCTTCGATTGGTGGGCTGCTCGCGTTGGCGGGGGCGCTTTACACGCTTTACCTATTTTATGATGGCGCGCAGCGGCTATTTCCGGTGGAACCGGTGAAGGCGCGGATGCTGGGCTTTTCCGCCGTTTTGGCCTCCATTCTGTTGAATATGCTCATCGGCTTAGGGGTGGGTATGCTAATCGCCTGATCGCGCGCCCTTCCCGGCACGCTTAGGCTCCCCCATATCTGAGCCGATAAGTCAGGGATTTGGGCCATGCTTGTGACAGTTTTTGGCGGCGGCGGCTTTATTGGCCGCCATATCGTGCAGCGCCTGGCGGCAGCGGGCCATAGCATCCGGATTGCGGGGCGCGATACGGAACGCGCCGCGCGACTTTGCACCATGGGCGGAGTGGGGCAGATCACGCCCGTTGCGGCCTCTGTCACGGATGAGGCTTCGTGCGCGCGGGCCGTGGCGGGGGCGGATATCGTCATCAACCTGGTCGGCATTCTGTTCGAAAGCCGGGCGGGGGATTTCCAGCGTATCCAGGCGGAAGGTGCGGGGCGCGTGGCGCGTTTGGCCGCCGCTGCCGGGGCCAAGCAATTCCTGCATCTTTCCGCGATTGGCGCCGATGCCGGAAGCCCGAGCCTTTACGCGCAAACCAAAGCGGCGGGGGAAGCGGCAGTGCTGGCGGCTTTTCCCGGTGCCATTATCCTGAGGCCTTCCGTGGTGTTCGGGCCTGATGACCAGTTCTTCAATCGCTTCGCCGGGCTTGCCGCCATGCTGCCCTTCATGCCGGTGGTGGCGGGCGAAACGCGCTTTCAGCCGGTTTATGTGGGCGATGTGGCGGATGCGGCGATGGCTGCGCTCGCGGACCCGGCGGCTGCCGGCAAAGTGTTCGAACTCGGCGGGCCGCGCGTGATGAGCATGCGCCAAGTGCTGCGCTACATCCTGGATGTCACGGGCCGGCGGCGCCCGATGATCGCCCTGCCAGAGGGCTTCGTGCGGTTGCAAGCACGCCTTGGGGAATTGCTACCCACGCCGCCGCTCACGCGCGATCAGCTGATTCTTCTGGGCAAGGATAATGTGGTTTCCCCCAATGCTTTGGGATTTCAGGCACTTGGCATCGAACCCAAGGCGGTGGAGGCGATTGTGCCGGCCTATCTGGCGCGGTTTCGCGTGGGTGGGCAGCGGGCGGTAGCCGCGTAAGGTCCGAAACGGGCATATTTTAGGGGTGTGTTAGGTCGAAAGAAAAGCTTGGGATAGCGGGCAGCCCGAATTAGGTCACTATTTCTGTCCTTATCGCGCAAAAAAGACTCGCTTTGGGGATTAGCTTTGGTTATGGGGCGGTTCTGGGTTCAACCGCGACCAAGGATCACCCCGATGGCCGAGAAAATGCTGCAATTCGTCCGCCTGGCGCAGCACCAGCCGGATAAGCGGGAAGCGACCGACCGCCGCGCCGATTGGGCCGAGGTCTATCGCCCCTTCGTGGCGGAAGCGGCGACTGAACAGGCATCCCGCTGTTCGCAATGCGGCGTGCCCTTCTGCCAAGTGCATTGCCCGCTGAATAACAACATCCCGGATTGGCTGAAGCTGACGGCTGAGGGGCGGCTTGAAGAAGCCTATGAGGTTGCCTCGGCCACCAACAACTTCCCGGAAATTTGCGGCCGCGTCTGCCCGCAGGATCGCCTGTGCGAAGGCAATTGCGTGATCGAAAAGGGGTTTGAGGCGGTCACCATCGGCGCGGTGGAAAAATACATCACCGATACGGCGTGGGAGAATGGCTGGGTGAAGCCACCCAAGCCCGTCCGCGAAAGGGGAGAGAGCATCGGCATTATCGGCGCCGGCCCTGCCGGCATGGCGGCGGCTGAAAGGCTCCGCGTGATGGGCTTTCAGGTGGTGATTTATGATCGGCATGACCGCGCCGGCGGGCTGATGATCTACGGTATCCCAAACTTCAAGCTTGAGAAGGATGTGGTGGTGCGGCGCTGGCACCAATATGCCGAAGGCGGCATTGAATTCCGGCTGAATTGCGCGGTGGGGCGCGATATTTCGCTTGCTGAACTGCGCCGCAAGCATGCCGCGGTGCTCATTGCGACCGGTGTTTATAAGGCGCGCGATATTGCTGTGCCGGGCGCAGATCTGCCCGGCGTGGTGGCCGCGCTGGATTATCTGATTGCGTCCAACCGCAAGGGCTTGGGTGATGCCGTGCCAGAATTCGACTCCGGTGCGCTAAATGCCGAAGGCCGCCATGTGGTGGTGATTGGCGGCGGCGATACCGCGATGGATTGCGTGCGCACCGCAACACGCCAAGGGGCGGCTTCCGTCACATGTCTTTATCGACGCGACAAGGCGAATATGCCGGGTTCCATGCGCGAAGTGTACAATGCCGAAGAAGAAGGCGTGCGCTTTGAATGGCTGGCCGCGCCGGAAGCCTTTGAAGGTAAGGCGAAGGTTGAAGGCGTGCGCGCCGTGCGGATGCATCTTGGCCTGCCGGATGCGACGGGCCGGCAGCAGGTGGAAGCCATTACGGGCAGTGATTTCACCTTGAGGGCTGATCTGGTGATCAAGGCGCTTGGCTTTGACCCAGAAGATTTACCGATGATGTTTGAAGAACCCGCACTTTCCGTCACGCGCTGGGGCACGCTGAAGGTGGATCATCGCAGCATGATGACCGCGCTGCCTGGCGTTTTCGCGGCAGGTGATATCGTGCGCGGCGCGTCCCTTGTTGTGTGGGGCATTCGCGATGGGCGCGATGTGGCCGAACAGATCGCGGCTTTTGTTGAAAAAGGGAGCACGGCTTTGGCCGTGGCAGCTGAATGATGCGTCGCTTAATCCTGGCCCTGCTGCTGCTGGCAATGCCGGCCGCCGCTCAGCGGGCCGGCATTCCAGAAGAAAATCTCATCGCCGCACGCGAATTAGCCGAAGCAATGGGCACTTCTACCCGTTTCTCTCGGACTCTGGCCCAAATCGAAACACGAATGAATATCATAAGCGAATTGCGCTTTCGAGATCGGGCATTTGTAGCCGTATCTAATACAGATATGCAGCGGCTACTAGATGAAGTCATCTACCCAGCGATTATCGCCAAGAATAACGAAGTCGTTGACATTTTCGTCGACCTCCATGCACGCCGTCTAACGGTTGAGCAGATGCGATATGCAGCCAGCTTTTACTCAACTCCGACAGGTCAGCAACTTCGAATGTTGGAGTCGGAGCTCAATCAGGCGATGAATACCTTGATTTCCAATTGGCTCATAAGGACTATTGGCGAAACAATTATCGAGCAACGAGAGGCGCTGGCGTCACGCGGCGTTACCATTTCATCAGAAAGGACAACGCCCCGATGAAGAACGAAGACTTCGTAATGAGCTACTCGCGAGAAGCCGCGCGCCTCGCTGCCGAAGCGCATCTTGATCTGACCGAACATGATGCCTGCGGTGTTGGCCTGGTGGCCGCACTTGATGGCAAGCCGCGGCGGGAAGTGGTGCAGGCCGGTATTGATGCTTTGCGCGCCGTTTGGCATCGCGGCGCGGTGGATGCCGATGGCAAGACCGGCGATGGGGCCGGCATCCATATCGAAATCCCGCAGGATTTCTTCGCCGCCGTGGTGGAACGCGGTGGCGATAGGCTCCGCCCCGGTCGCATCGCGGTGGGGCAGATTTTTCTGCCGAAATCCGATCTTGGCGCGCAGGAACGCTGCCGGCAGATTGTGGAAACCGAGATTCTCAATGCCGGCTATGCGATCTATGGCTGGCGGCAAGTGCCGATCAATGTCGCCTGCATCGGCGAAAAAGCCAATGCGACACGGCCCGAGATTGAACAAATCCTGATCCATGACCCGGAACAGCGCGACATCGCGACCATTGAACGCGATATGTATGTGATCCGCCGGCGGATCGAAAAGCAGGCCATCGCAGCGCAGATTGCGGAGCTTTATCTATGTTCGCTCTCCGCCCGGTCCATCATCTATAAGGGCATGTTCCTGGCGGAAGCGCTGACCGAATTCTATCCCGATCTGCTGGATGAGCGTTTTATCAGCCGCTTTGCCATTTATCATCAGCGCTATTCCACCAATACCTTCCCCACCTGGCGCCTGGCGCAGCCCTTCCGGACACTCGCGCATAATGGCGAAATCAATACGCTGCATGGCAATGTGAATTGGATGAAGTCGCACGAGACGCGGCTATCACATCCTTTGCTTGATCCCTTCATGGAAGATCTAAAGCCTGTGGTGCAGGCCGGCGGTTCTGATACCGCGACGCTTGATAACGTGTTCGAATTGCTTGTGCGCGCGGGGCGCGATGCGCCCATGGCCAAGGCGCTGCTGATCCCGGAAAGTCTTGGCAATAACGCCACCATGCCGCCCGCGCATCGTGACCTGGTTCTTTACTGCAACGCTGTCATGGAACCCTGGGATGGCCCGGCGGCGATTTGCGCCACCGATGGGCGCTGGGTGGTGGCGGGGCTGGATCGCAATGGCTTGCGCCCTTTGCGCTACAGCGTCACTTCCGATGGAATGCTGATTGTGGGATCCGAGACCGGCATGGTGAAGCTGGCCGAAGACCGCATCATTCAAAAGGGCCGCGTTGGCCCCGGCCAATCCATCGGCGTTGATCTGGATGAGGGGCTGTTTTTTGAAGACATGGCGCTGAAGGATCTGATCTCGGCCCGCAAGCCCTTCGGCCAATGGACCGCGCGCACCACCCGCATTGATGAAATTGTGAAGGCGGAAGCCGATGAACGCGCCAATTTGACCGGTGAGGATTTGCGTCGCCGCCAGCTTTCTGTTGGCTATACCATGGAAGAATTGGAAACCATCCTGCACCCCATGGTGGAAGACGCCAATGAGGCCGTGGGGTCCATGGGCGATGATACACCCATCGCCGTGCTGTCTGAGCATTATCGCGGCCTGCATCATTATTTCCGTCAGGCTTTCAGCCAGGTGACCAATCCGCCGATTGACAGCCTGCGTGAGACGCGGGTGATGACGTTGAAGACTAGGCTCGGCAATCTTGGGAATATCCTTGATGAGGACCCAACCCAATGTGACATGCTGATGCTGGATAGCCCCGTGCTATCCAATGCCGAATTTGACGCCATGCGCGCCTATATGGGCACAACGGCCTGCGTGGTGGATTGCACCTTTCCTGTTTCGGAAGGTGAGGCAGGGCTGCGGCGGCATATCGAACGCATCCGGCGCGAAGCTGAAGAAGGTGTGCGGTCCGGCTGCGCCCATGTGATTCTGACGGATGAAGCGCAATGCGCCGAACGCGCCGTGATTCCCATGAT
The DNA here is from genome assembly GCA_044373565.1 of Roseomonas sp. Taxonomy (GTDB): domain Bacteria; phylum Pseudomonadota; class Alphaproteobacteria; order Acetobacterales; family Acetobacteraceae; genus Neoroseomonas. The sequence continues at coordinate 9,157 of JBILPX010000014.1, read as the reverse complement.
CCTTTCTGTGGGCGCGGTGCAGACGCATCTGGTGAAGAATGGGCTACGCACCTTCACATCGCTCAATGTCCGCGTCGCGGAAAGCCTTGATGTGCATTACGTCGCGGTGCTGATTGGTGCGGGTGCGACCACAGTCAATGCCTATCTGGCGCAGGAAAGCATTGCGGATCGGCATCGGCGCGGCTTGTTTGGCGCCATGTCTTTGCGTGAAGCGGTGGGGCGCTACAAGAAGGCGGTCGATAAGGGCCTGCTCAAAGTCATGTCCAAGATGGGGATTGGCGTTTTGTCTTCCTATCGTGGCGGCATGAATTTCGAAGCCATCGGGCTTTCCCGTGCGCTGGTCGCTGAGTTTTTCCCGGGCACGCCTTCGCGTATTTCCGGGATTGGCCTTTCCGGCATTGCGCGGCGCTTATTGGCGCTGCACAGCAAAGCCTGGGCTGAAGGCGCGGTCACGCTGCCAATTGGCGGGCTTTACAAGCTGCGCCGCCGTGGCGAGGCGCATGCCTTTGACGGCACGCTGATCCACACACTGCAAAGCGCGGTGGAATCCGAAAGCTATCAAACCTTCAAGCGCTATTCCGATGCGGTGCGGCGCCTGCCACCCGTGGCGCTGCGCGATTTGCTCGATTTCCGGCTGGAAGGCCGCACGCCGATTGTGCTGGAAGAAGTGGAAAGCATTACGGAAATCCGCAAGCGCCTGCTGGCACCAGGCATCTCGCTTGGTGCGCTCAGCCCCGAAGCGCATGAAACGCTTTCAATCGCCATGAACCGCATTGGTGCGCGCAGCGATTCCGGCGAAGGCGGTGAAGACCCCGCCCGCGCCAAGCCGCGCGCCAATGGCGATAACGCCAATTCCGCGATCAAGCAGATCGCCTCTGGCCGCTTTGGTGTCACGGCAGAATACCTCAATAATTGCCGCGAAATTGAAATCAAGGTCGCGCAAGGGGCGAAGCCTGGTGAGGGCGGGCAATTGCCTGGCTTCAAAGTCACGGGGCTAATCGCCAAGCTGCGGCATTCCACACCGGGCGTGATGTTGATCAGCCCGCCGCCGCATCATGATATCTATTCAATCGAAGATCTGGCGCAGTTGATCTATGATCTGAAGCAGATCAATCCGGATGCGACGGTGTGTGTAAAGCTGGTGAGCCGTTCGGGTATTGGCACCATTGCGGCGGGTGTTGCGAAGGCAAAGGCTGATGCGATTCTCATCTCCGGCCATTCGGGTGGCACCGGCGCTTCGCCGCAATCTTCCATCAAATATGCTGGCCTGCCTTGGGAAATGGGGCTGTCGGAGACGCATCAGGTATTGTTGCTCAATCGGCTACGGCATCGCGTGAAGCTGCGCACCGATGGTGGCATCAAGACCGGGCGCGATGTGGTGATTGCCGCCATGCTGGGCGCCGAGGAATTTGGCATTGGCACGGCATCCCTGGTGGCGATGGGCTGCATCATGGTGCGGCAATGTCATTCCAATACCTGCCCGGTAGGTGTCTGCACGCAAGATGAGGCGTTGCGCGCAAAATTCGCCGGCAGCCCAGAGAAGGTGATCAATCTTTTCTCCTTCATTGCCGAAGAAGTGCGTGAAATTTTGGCAAGCCTTGGCATGCGGAAACTCACGGATGTGATCGGGCGCACTGACCTGCTGCAACAAGTCAGCCGCGGGTCTGAAGATTTGGATGACCTCGATCTCAACCCGCTTTTGGTGCAGGCCGATGCCGGCCCTCACGCATCCTATTGTACGCTGGAAGGCCGCAATGAGGTGCCGGAGACTTTGGATGCGGAAATGATCCGCGATGCGGATGCGCTGTTCCGCCATGGCGAAAAGATGCAGTTGCAATACAATATCCGCAACACGCATCGCGCTATTGGCACCAAGGTATCGTCGCGCATCGTGCGGCAATTCGGCATGACAGGTCTGCAAGCTGGGCATTTGACCGTGCGGCTACGTGGCAGTGCTGGGCAATCACTTGGCGCCTTTGGCGTGCGCGGCTTGAAACTGGAAGTTTTCGGCGATGCCAATGATTATGTCGGCAAGGGGCTATCTGGTGCTTCCATTGTGGTCCGCCCCGCGCCTTCATCCAGCCTGATCTCTCATGAGAACACCATCATCGGCAATACGGTGCTTTACGGTGCCACGGCTGGGGAACTTTTTGCCGCCGGCCAGGCAGGGGAGCGTTTCGCCGTGCGCAATTCAGGCGCCACCGCGGTGGTTGAAGGCTGCGGCGCGAATGGCTGTGAGTATATGACCGGCGGGACGGTGGTGATCCTGGGCGCGGTTGGCGATAATTACGGCGCGGGTTTCACCGGCGGCCAGGCCTTCATCTATGATGCAGATGGCACTTTCGAAAAGCGCATCAATCCTGAGACCTTGCTCTGGTCGCGCCTCACGCATCCGCATTGGGAAGAAGCGCTCCGTGATTTGATCGCGCGCCATGTCGCGGAAACCGGCAGCCGCTTTGCCGCACGCCTATTGAATGAATGGGCGACGGAACGCGGACGCTTCTGGCATGTGGTGCCGAAGGAATATGCGCAATATCTGCCGGTGCCGATGAGCGAAGCGCAGGCCATCGCGGCGGAGTAATTGGGGCCGGGGCATTCCCCAGCGAGCGCCTTGGCCCTACTGATTTTGCCCTAAAACGGCGCGCAGCCTCAGCGCTGCTCCGCCCGCCAGCGCGCCCAGGGCGCGATATCGGGCAAGCGCTGAGGCGCCGCGGCTGGGCCGGAGAAGCGCAGCCCAATCTCGGGTGCCTCAGCCACCGGTGGGCGTAGCGCGAAGCCAAGGTCCAGCACTTGGCGCGGCAAGTCCATCGACCCAGTGATGCGGGCAGAAACCCCACCCTCCCCCGCCAGATTCACCTCCTGCAACGAAAACCGCCCAGCGGCGATTTGCCAGCCACCCTCCAGCCGCTCGACCGCCGTTGCGCCACCGAAAAGGGCAAGGCGTAGCGCAGCCTCTGCTGCCACAGGATCAGCCAATCCGGCTGCGGCATAGGCATCACGCAGCGCCACCCCGGCCACTACCCCATCAGAAAGCAAAAACCGCCCGGACCCTTCCAGGGAAGAAAGTATCGCCGATGGCGCATGGCCCGATCCAGCCAGGCGACCCGCCAGGGCAATTCTGCCTGCGGCAAGATCAAGAGGCAGATCGAAGATCGGGTGCGCCAGTGTAGCGCCGGCAATCTCGAAATCGCCTTCCAAGCGTGGGGGTTGCGCGCTGGCATCCAGAATACCGCGTGCTTCCATCTGCCCACCGGCAAGCGCGGTACGGAAGGACACAAGCTGCAGCCGGCCCCCTTCAAGCGTCAGTGTCGCCTCAGCATTTTCCACCGCCGGCAGCCCCGAAACCGCGATGCGCGTGGCGTTGAGACTGAGCGCACCGTCCAGCGCCGCCAAAAAAGCCATTGGCAGCGGGTCCTGATCCTTTAGATCAAGCGCCGGCAAGGCCAGGTTTTCCGCGGCGATGCGCAGCGCCAGCTTGGGCCTTGCATCGGTCAACTCCAGCCGCGCTTCCCCCTCAAGCCGCGCCTCGGCCGCAACAAGCGTGAAGAAGGGCAGCGAGAAGACGCTGCCTTCCGCAGCGATGCGCGCAATGATGGAAGCCGATCCCTCACCCATCCAGCCCGGCTCCTCTCGGCCGAACGAAAGCGCGAAAAGCCGCGCCGCGCTGGGGTGGCGAAAGGTCAGGCTGCCCTCACCGCGCGCCTTTGGCAGATCGAACACGCCATTGGCGTCAAGTCTTGCATCCTCAAGCGCAATATCGGCGGTGACGGCGAGCGCTTCGGCCGTGCCATTACCCCGAAGGCGGAGCGAAACTGGCAGTGCCGCCAACCCGACGGGCAGATTAAGCGCTTCACTCAGCAGCGGTGGCAGGGCGCTCGCCATGGGGGCGGTGATTTCAAGCGCGGCATCGGCAAGGCTTGGCGTGGCGCCAAGGCTGACGCGGCCCGAAGCCGTTATACTGGCGCTGCCCTGACGCGCCGAGAAGCGTTGCAGCGAAAGCCGGCCCGCATCCAGCGTGGCTTCCAACGCCACGCCATCCAGTGCCTGCCCCTGCCATTCCACCTTGCCCACTGTCAGGCGCAGATTGGCATCAAAGCCTTGCAGCGCTTCGGTAGCTTCTTGCCAGGACAGGCTTTGAGACAGCAGCCCATCCAGCGACAGCGCATCAATGGAAAGCCCAAGCCCAAGCGCGGGTCGAGCACCAAGCCTGAGAGCGCCAGCCCCGGCGTAGCGCCCGCCATCCAGCAGCAGGGAAAATTCTGGCGCTTCGATAAGGTTGGGTTCCAGCACCAATCGCCCGCGGCCTTCAAACCGCCGCAGCCTTGCGGGGTCCGGCGCCGCCACGGCAAAGCCAAAGGCAGTAAGGCTATCGCGCAGGCTGGGGCCGGAGATGCTCAGCGCCAATTCCAGCCTTTCGCCAAGCGTTGCGCCGCGCGCTTCAAGCTCTGCCTCACCGGGCAAAAGCGCTGCGATATCGGTCAGCGTCATGCGCGCGCCATCGCGGGCGATGCCGGCCTTAAAGCGGCGCAATTCATGCCCCTGCCAGCGAGCGGATTCGGCAGCGATGTCGAGCACGATGGGAAAAGGCCAATCACGCGCGCCGCGCATGGCGGCGATCCAGGGGTCCAGATCCAGCCGGTTCATGGTGATGGCCAGATCCATCTTCGCTTCAGGTGCCAACTGGATTTCCGCCGCGGCCCGGCCGGCGCCGCCATCAAATTCCACGGCCAGGTCTGGGGCGATAATCCGGTCTTCACTGGCGCGCATGCGGCCCGAGATTCGGAAGGGCAGCGCGGGTGCCGGCAGAAAGGCCGAAAGATAAGCGCCGGAAGCCTCAAGCCGCCCCTCATAGCCGCCTTCGGCCAGCAAAGCGCCGCGCGTGACCAGCGCTGCCCCCTGGCCATTCAGGCGTAATTCCAGCGTGCCGATGCCATCATAGCCAGGCCGCCCCAGAACAGCCTGGAAGCGCGCCTCGGCGCCCGCGCGGGTGAAGCTGCCTTCGAGGCGCACAGCATCCAATGGCCCGGGGGCAACCAGGCGCGCGGTGACATTTTCAAAGGCCACTTCGCCCAGCGTCACGCGGCTGGCTTCGATGCGCGCGGCGAAATCCGAAAGCCAGGGCGGCGGGCGCCAAGCGCCAGCAGCTGGCAACGGCCAGGGCAGGCGGATATCGGCACCGACCAGCACCAGATCACGCGCTTCAAGCCGCCCCAACAGCAGGGGCGCCAGGCCAAGCCTCAGACGCAGCGTTCGCGCCTTCACGCCTAGCCCGCCTTCATCCTGCCCCAGATGCACCTCATCCGCTTCGATCATGGGCTGCGGCAGCAACACAACGCGGAGCGGCCCCTGCAAAGCGACCGGTCGGCCAAGCCGTTCAGAGGCGAGTGCGGCCAGCCGATTGCGCTGTCCTTCCCAGGAAATCAGGCGCGGCCCGACCCACACCGCCGCCAAGGCGATCCCGGCCAGAAGAAGCGCGAAAAGGCTGCGGCGCGATTTCAGCTTGCGCTCCCCCAACCACCGCCGCCCGGCGTTTCAATGCCAAGCACTTCTCCAGCGGTCAGATGCGCAGAATCGCTGCCCTTCAGCCATTGAATGCTGCCATCGGCGCGTTCCACCCATTGCCGGCCAGCAGCGCCATCGGCACCGCCTTGCAGCCCATGCGGCGGCACGTTGCGGCGTGACGCCACAATCACCGCTTCCATCGGATGCAGAAAGCGAATGCGCCGGCGTGATCCATCACCACCATGCCAACGCCCCGCACCACCTGAACCTCGACGGATGGAAAATTCCTCAAGCCGCACGGGGTAACGCAATTCCAGAATTTCCGGATCGGTCATCCGCGTATTGGTCATGTGGGTTTGTACGGGGCCTGCGCCATTGAAGCCGGGCCCGGCACCAATGCCGCCGCAAATCGTCTCATAATATTGATAGCGCGCATCGCCAAAAAGCAGATTGTTCATGGTGGCCTGGGCGGAAGCACAAGCACCAAGGGCGGCGAGCAAAGCATTGCAGGTCATTTGGCTGACCTCGGTATTGCCGGCCACCACCGCAGCGCCGGGGCGCGGTGACAGGAAGGTTCCGTCTGGGATAATGATTTCCAAGGGCTTCAGGCAGCCATCATTGAGCGGAATATCCTCACCCACCAAACACCGGAAGCAATAAAGCACCACGGCGCGGCACACCGCCGATGGCGCGTTGAAATTGCTCGGGCGTTGCGGTCCAGTGCCGGTGAAATCAATCACGGCCTTGCGCGCGGCGCGGTCAACGCGGATCGCGACCTTCAAGGGCGCGCCATCATCAATGCTGGTTTCAAAATGGCCATCGGGGAGTTTTTCCAACACGCGGCGGACGCTTTCTTCGGCATTATCCATCACATGCCGCATATAGGCGCTGACAGTGGCAAGCCCGTAATCGGCAACGGCGCGGCTTAATTCCTGCACGCCTTTTTCATTGGCGGCGATTTGCGCCTTGATGTCAGCGACGTTCACATCCGGGCTGCGCGCGGGGTAACGCGCGCCGGCCAGCAGGGCACGAAATTCCGCTTCGCGGAAATGCCCACCATCCACCAGCAGGAAATCATCAATCACCACGCCTTCTTCTTCCAAAGTGCGTGACAGCGGCGGCGTGGAACCAGGCGTCAGGCCGCCAATATCGGCGTGATGCCCGCGTGAGCCAACAAAGAACAGGATGGATGTGCCCGCCGCATCAAAGACCGGCGTGATCACGGTCACATCCGGCAAATGCGTGCCACCATTATAGGGGTTGTTGAGCGCCACCACATCGCCGGGCTTGAGTGTCGCACCCCGCGTGCAAATCACGGTGCGCACGCTTTCCCCCATGGCGCCCAGATGCACCGGCACATGCGGCGCATTGGCAATCAGCGCGCCAGTCGCATCGAAAATGGCGCAGGAAAAATCCAGCCTTTCCTTGATATTCACTGAAAGGCTAGTGTTCTGCAGCACTGCGCCTGTCTGTTCAGCGATGCTCATGAACAGGTTGTTGAAGAGTTCGAGCATCACCGGATCGGGCCGCGCCGCATCGGCAGCACTGCCTGTACGCACGCGCGCGGCGATGCGGCGCAGCACCAAGTGATTGCGTGCGGTGACTTCCGCTTCCCAGCCCGGTTCCACCACGGTGGTGGCATTGGCTTCGCGCAGCAGCGCAGGTCCCTTGATGCGATCCCCGGCGCGGAGCGCATCACGATCATGCACCGGCGCGGCATGTTCGGCGGCCTGGGTGAACAGCGTGATACTATCAACCGCCACGGGCGCTTCGCCCGTGACGCGCGGCGGCAGCGCCGCTTCGCGCACTTCCTCACCAGGGGCGGTAACTTCCGCGATACAGGCTTCCACAATCACTTGGCGTTCCGGTGTGGCGAAGCCAAAGCGCCGGCGATGCGCTTCGGTGAAGGCAGCCAGCACTTCCTGATGCGCGCCGAAAGCGACGGGCAGGAAAGTATCTGTGCCGGCATAACGCAGATGCAGCCGCCGCGCCGCTTGCAGCTTGGCGGGATCGGCACCTTGGCGCGCCAGTTCGCCCCGCCCCGCTGCTACCAGGGCTTCAAGCCGCGTCGTCAGATCGCTGATGGCATCGCCGGTAAAGGGCGCTTCCACTGCGGCTTCACGGATAACCGCCTGATCGGCGAGGCCCATGCCATAAGCGGAAAGCACGCCCGCGAAAGGATGGATGAACACCGTTTCCATGCCCAATTCATCAGCGACGAGGCAGGCATGCTGCCCGCCTGCGCCGCCGAAGCATTGCAAGGCGAAGCGAGTCGCATCATGGCCCTTCTGGATCGAGACTTGCTTGATGGCATTGGCCATATTGGCAACCGCCACGCGCAAAAACCCTTCCGCCACGGCACGCGGATCGGGCGCCGCTTTGCCCTGCGCCTTGCCGATTTCAGCCGCCAAAACCGCGAATTTCTGCGCGACAATCGCCGCATCCAAAGGCTGATCGCCATTGGGGCCGAAGATCGCCGGGAAATGATGCGGCTGGATTTTGCCGACCATGACATTCGCATCTGTCACCGTGAGCGGCCCGCCGCGTCGATAACAGGCCGGGCCCGGCACGGCGCCAGCGGAATCCGGACCCACACGGAAACGCGCACCATCAAAATGCAGGATGGAACCACCGCCCGCCGCCACCGTATTGATCGCCATCATCGGCGCACGCATGCGCACGCCAGCGACTTCGGTTTCAAAGGCGCGCTCGAATGCGCCGGCATAAAGCGCGACATCGGTGGAAGTGCCGCCCATATCGAAGCCGATGATACGTTCAAACCCACCCATCGCCGCGGTGCGCGCCGCGCCCACAATGCCGCCAGCAGGGCCGGACAGGATCGCATCCTTGCCTTGGAAATGCCCGGCTTCGGTCAAGCCGCCGCTTGATTGCATGAAGTAAAGCCTGACACCGGGCAATTCCGCTGCAACTTGATCCACATAGCGCCGCAGAATGGGCGAGAGATACGCATCCACCACGGTGGTATCCCCGCGCGGCACAATGCGCGGTAGCGGGCTCGCGCGATGGCTGAGCGAGATTTGCGTGAAGCCAACTTCCCGCGCAATCGCACCAAGCCGTTCTTCATGGGCGGGATAAGCCCAGGCATGCATCATCAAAATGGCAACGGCGCGCAGGCCTTCCTGATAGGCAGCGCGCAAAGCATCCCGCGCCCCAACCTCATCCAAGGCTTCCAATTCCGAGCCATCCACCGCGACACGCCCGCCGATTTCAACGGCGCGTTCATGCAGCAATTCCGGCAGGCGCACATCCAAATCAAACAGCCTTGGCCGCGCCTGATTGCCGATACGCAGCAGATCAGCAAAGCCGCGATTGACCAACAGCAGCACACGCTCACCCTTGCGCTCCAATAGCGCATTGGTGGCAACCGTGGTGCCCATTTTCACCGCTTCGATCAGCCCGGGCGGAATGGGCGCGCCTTCAGCCAGGCCCAAGCATTGCCGAATGCCGGCAACGGCAGCGTCCTTGTAGCGTTCCGGGTTTTCCGACAGCAGCTTCAGCGTGGAAAGCCGCCCGGCGGGGTCGCGCGCGACGATATCCGTGAAGGTGCCGCCACGATCAATCCAGAATTGCCACGCTGACATGCGAAACCCTTTGGCGGAGAGAAATTGAGAGTGCCCGCTATAGGCCAATTCCG
>JBILPX010000194.1:0-6132 GCA_044373565.1 Roseomonas sp. | reverse complement strand
CCAGCATCACCGGCGCGAAATCGTCAAGCTTGTAGGGAAGATTGGGCACAATGACCGGATTGATTGTCAACGTAGTGCCAGCGGCCATCAGCAGCGTATGGCCATCTGGCCGCGCGCGGGCCACGAATTCAGCGCCGATAATGGTATTCGCGCCGGCGCGGTTTTCGACCTGCACTGGCTGACCGAGCAAGCTTGTCATGCGTTCCGCCAATAAGCGGCTCACGATATCCGTGCTGCCGCCAGGCGCGAAGGGGACGATAATGGTGATGGGGCGGGGTGCGGCGCTGCTCTGCGCCAATGCTGGGCTCGCCAAGCCAAGCCCAGCGAGGCCTGCCAGCAAGGGGCGGCGTGCGATGTGATGGGCCATGAACCTAATCCTCCCGAAGCTACGCGGGATGCGCGCAGCGGTGTTTTGTTATGAGGGCTTTTCGCCTTCCTGCCCGCAGTAGGCGTATCATCAAGTAAAGGCAGGCTAACGAGCCTGGCCGTTGCCAGCAAGCGGAGCGTCGCCGAAGCAGCACGAAGCGCAGGGGGGTCTCGGCTTGCGCATTGCGGGACAAGCGGCAAACCGCCATGGTCCGGCGCATGAATGCTTCCGTACCATCCGTTATCCGCTTGCTCCCTGGCCGAGACCGCCGTGTGAAGGCCGGCCACCCTTGGGCGTTTTCCAATGAAATCGCTATGACACCGGTGGCCAAGGCGCTACCCGCGGGTAGCCTGGTGCGGCTGGAGGGTGATGATGGCGTCAAGCATGGTGTGTGGCATTTCAACGCGCATTCGCTGATTGGCGCGCGGCGGCTGGACAGCAATCCAGACGCCGCTTGCGATCTGGCCTGGTTCAAGCAGCGCCTGCAGGAAGCGCTGAACTTGCGCGACAAGCTTTTCGACCGCCCGCATTACCGGCTGATCCATGCCGAAGCCGATGGCCTGCCGGGTTTGGTGATTGATCGCTACGGCGATGCAGTGACCATCCAGGCCAATACTGCGGGCATGGAAGTCGCGACACCGCTGATCCTGGAAGCACTGCACGCGCTGATCGCACCCCGCATGGTGATTGTGCGCAATGATAGCGCCGTGCGCACCCTGGAAGGCCTGCCCGAAGAAACCAAGCTGCTGCATGGCGAAGCCGGTGTGATTTCGGTGGAGGAAAACGGGCTTTCTTTCGCTGTTGACCCACTCGGCGGGCAGAAAACCGGCTGGTTCTTTGATCAGCGCGAACATCGCGCCCGCGTTGCGCGGTTGGCGAAAGGGGCGACGGTGCTGGACGCCTTCTGCCACACGGGCGGTTTTGGTATTTCTGCGGCCGTCGCGGGCGCTGCGCATGTCACATTGCTGGATCGAAGCGAAGCGGCGCTGGTACTCGCCCTTGAAGCGGCGCAGCGCAATGGCGTTGCTGATCGCGTGGAAACACAAAAGGCCGAAGCCTTGGAAGCCTTGGAACGCATGGTGGGCGCGGGCAAGCGTTTTGGCGTGGTGATCACGGACCCGCCCGCCTTCGCCAAGGCGCGCAAGGATCAACCGGCGGCGCTGCGCGCTTATGGGAAGCTCGCGCGGCTGGGCGCGACTTTGGTGGAAAAAGGTGGGTTCTTCTTCATCGCGTCGTGCAGTCATCATGTCGCACCGGGTGAATTTGCCGATGCCGTCGCCTGGGGCGTGCAACGTGCGGGGCGGGAAGCGCGCATCCTGCATATGGGCGGCGCGGGGCCTGATCATCCGCTGCATCCCATGCTGCCGGAAAGCGCTTATCTTAAAGGCATGTTGCTACATTTGCGATGAAGCGGGCAGAGCAGCTTTTTCGGGCCTATCGCGCTTCCTGTTATTTTGCAGGGGCGCATGTAGCGCGCATCGGCCAGCACGCGTCGGGTTTGGATGCGCTGCTGCGAAGTTGGCGCGCGCAGGAAGGTGTGTTCATCGGTGCCGGCAATCCCTTCAGCCGGCGCATGCCATCCGGCTGGAATGCGCGGCGCCATGCGGCCTTGCGGCAATGCTTGCGGGGTATGCACTACGTAGAAGGTCAGGGAGGCGCCAAGCGCTGGTGGGAAGCGCATTGCTTCATCGGCATAAGCGTTTCGCGCGGGAGGCGGTTGGCGCGATTGTTCCGACAGAACGCGATGGTGGCGTTACGGCGCGGGGCGAAGGTGCGGCTGATATGGGTTTTTTGAAGTCTGCTACTGCTTTTTTGCTCGCGGTGTTTATCCTGCGGGCGGCCTTGGGCGCGATGTTCCAAGCCCCCGGCGCCGCCGGTCCCGCCCTGGTCGAAGCCTTCGCGCTAGATTGGGCGGGGTTTGGGACAATTGTTGGGCTATTCTGGTTTCCTGGGCTTTTGCTCGCCTATCCGCTCGGGCTGGTGGCGCATCGCTTCGGGGATAGGCGCGGCGTGCTGCTGGGCATCGCTTTGCTGATGTTGGGGGCGGCGGTATCGGCCGCGGCAGAGCATGTCGCAACACTGGTCACCGGGCGAGTGCTCATGGGGCTTGGCACGCTATTGGTCATTCTGCTGCTCACCAAAATGGTGCAGGATCGCTTTCTTGGGCGTGATCTTTTCCCCGCCATGGCAGTGTATGTTTTGGGCTGGCCGCTTGGCATCGCCGCAACCCAAGCCACCCTGCCCGGTTTTGTGCCCGAATTTGGCTGGCCTTTTCCTTTCCAGATCGCATTCATCGCCGGCGGCATTGCCTTTCTGGCCGTGGCATTGGCGCGCGGGCCCGCGGCGAAAACCCCAAGCGCTACGGCGCAATCTGCCAGCGCGCTGACACGCGCGGAATTCCGCCGCATGTGCCTGGCCGGCGCCTGCTGGGCCACGGTGAATGGCACTTACATGGTGCTGGTGACCTTCGCGCCCCCCATGCTGGTGGCGCGCGGCATTGGCGTGGCCGAGGCTGGCTTCGCTGTTTCGCTCATGTCCTGGAGCAATATCATCGCAGTCCCCGCCGGTGCCTTGCTGGCACGCCGCGCTGGTGTGGCGGTGCCCATGACCATTGCAACAACCTGCCTGGCCGCGCTTGCAGCCTTGGCGCTGCCCTATGCAGGGGCAGGCTGGGCCGCGCCGCTCAGCCTGCTGCATGGCTTATTCTATGCCCTGCCCATCACGGTTTTTTCCGCCCTGACCGCGCAGGCCGTGGCGCCGGAGCGGCGCGCACGGGGCTTGGGGGTTTATTTCGTATGGTTCTACGCCGGCTGCACCGGTTTTCCGGCCTTTGCCGGCTGGCTGCGCGACGTGAGCGGGAGTGCGGAAATCCCCTGCCTTTTCGGCGTGGCGCTGTTGGCCGTGACGTTGGTGCTGTTTTTATGGTTTCGGCGGGATTTGGCGCGGGGGTGAAGCCTACTTCCGCGCCAGCACAAACAACCGCCGAAACGGCAGCAGCACCGCCCCATCCGGCCCCGGCGGATAGGCCGCGCGCATCGCCGCTGCATAGGCCGCCAAAAACCCCTTGCTGCCTTCCGGACCCAGAGCATCCGTGAAGGGCCTCAGGCTCGTGCCCATGGCCCAACGCACCACCGGGTCTTCGCCGCGCAGCACATGGATGTATTCCGTCACCCACAGATCAAGCGCCGAAACACGCGGCGAAAGCATCGCGTAATAGGCTTCGGGCGCCAGAATGGCCGGCGCGCTTTTCACGCGGGCCAACACCTCCGCCCAAGGCCCTTCCCGCGCTATACGGTCCTGAACCGCACGCACGGGCGCTGCATGCATGGATGGCATTTGCACGGCCAAAACGCCGCCTGGTGCCAGGCATTCCAGCAAGCGCGGAAATAGCGCCTCATGCCCATCCAACCATTGCAGCGCGGCATTGCTAAAAATCACATCCACCGGCGCTTCTGGCGCCCAGGCGTTGATATCGGCCTGCGCTGTCTCAAACCCCGCCGCCGCAGCCTTGGCGAGCATCGCGGCACTGCCATCCACGCCCATCACGCGCGCATCAGGAAAGCGCGCCGCCAACACCGGCAGCGCATTGCCCGCACCGCAGCCCAAATCAACCACCAGCTTCGGCGCTTCATGCGGAATCCGTGCAATCAAATCCAGCGCCGGGCGCAGCCTTTCATCCTCAAACTGCAAATAAGTCTTGGCGTCCCAAATATCCTTGCGCGTCACAGAAAACGTTCCCGGATGTCCACGCTGCTTTCGCGGCCGAGCTTATCAAAATGTTCCGTCAGCCATTTTTCTGCCGCTTCGCGCCCGAATTGGCGCAGCATGCACAAAAACTCCCAATCACCATTGAATTTAGTCGAAAGCTTGAAGGAACGGAGCCTATCCTCATCCTCGATCAAATGGATGAAAAGCCGCCGATAGCGCGGCTGTTCCAACCGCCCCGCATCCAGCAACCGCTGCACAAAATCAATGGCGCGCATTTCCGCCATCAAACTACCATTGAAGGTGATTTCATTCAGCCGATTGACAATATCCGAAGCACTCGTCGGCATTTCTTCGCGCACTTGCGGGTTCAACTGGATCAGCATGATATCCGGCGGTCCGCCCTGTTCATACAGCGGCCATAACGCGGGATTGCCCAGATAACCGCCATCCCAATAGGATTCACCATCAATTTCCACCGCCTTGAAAACCTGCGGCAGGCAGGCGGAAGCCAGCAGGGCATCGGGCGTGATTTCCCGCCGTGTGAAGACGCGCGGCTTGCCGGTACGCACATTGGTCGCAGACACAAACAGCCGCGGCGCCTTGGTTTCTTCGCGCAGCCGCTCAAAATCAATACTCTGGTTCAACGCGTCCCGCAGCGGATTGTAATTGATCGGAAATGGATTGATCTGATACGGCGAAAGCACCCTCGACATCGTATCGAAGGTGCGATAGGCGATGGACCAGGTCAGGTCATGCCCCCACATCGCCTTTTCCCAAGGCAGCGCCTGCAAAGGGCTCATCGCCAGATTGGCCGCCATGCTGCGCCAGAAACGATCCAGCGCCTTGATCGCGCCAGCGGGGCCACTTTCGATCAGCCCTTGCACCACCATGGCACCATTGATCGCGCCGGCTGAGGTGCCGGAGAAACCATCGAAGTCTATACGCTCATCTTCCAGCAGGCGTTCCATGGCGCCCCAGGTGAAGGCGCCATGCGTGCCGCCACCCTGCAAGGCTAGACTCAGACGCTTCTTCGCAACCGGCTTGGCAATCGCTGGCGCTGCCAAATCTTCCGGCTGGCTCTGAGGCCCCTTCCCTGCCCGGCTACTCGCGTCCATCACGCAGCCAGCCATCCGCCATCAATGGAAAGCGCCGCGCCATTCACCGCACCTGAACCCGGACCGCACAAATAAAGCGCCATGCGCGCAATATCCTCAACCTCAATCCAGCGGCGCGATGGCTGCTTCACCAGCAAATGATCGCGCAGCGCCGCTTCTTCCGAAATGCCGAATTTTTCAGCCAAGGGCTTCACCTGCGCCTCAGCCAGCGGCGTCCTCACGAAACCGGGGCAAATCGCGTTGCAGGTAATCGGCGTCTCTGCAATTTCCAAGGCAACCACCTTGGTCATGCCCACCACGCCATGCTTGGCCGCCACATAAGCAACCTTATAGGGGCTCGCGACCAGGCCATGCGCGGAAGCGATATTGATAATCCGCCCCCAGCCACGCTTCTTCATCCCCGGCAGCACCGCACGTATCGCGTGGAAATTGGACGACATATTGATCGCGATGATCGCATCCCATTTTTCTTCCGGGAAATCCTCAACGGGGCTCACGAATTGGATGCCGGCATTATTCACCAGGATATCAACGCCACCCAAAGCGGCTTCGGCTTCCGCCACCATGGCGCGCACGCCGGCGGGCTTTGAGAGATCCGCCGCCGAATAAGGCGCATCACCGCCACCCATCGCCGCCCCAACCTTGGCGCGCGCCGCCGCAATATCTTCAGGCTTGCCCATCCCATTGAGCATCACCTTGGCCCCGGATTCCGCCAGCAGTAGCGCAATGCCGAGCCCAATGCCCGAGGTTGAACCGGTGACGAGCGCCGAGCGACCCGTAAGGATGCGTTCCATGGAACACCTGTGTCAGTTTCAGTTGACGTCAATTAGCCTGGAATGCCCCTCAGGGGAACCATCTCAGGGCAGGTGCTTCAACAACCCCAAAAGCCGTTTGACCAGGGGGGAAGCCAGCTTCGGCGCATAAAAATCCCCCGCCGCTCGC
>JBILPX010000193.1:0-6170 GCA_044373565.1 Roseomonas sp. | reverse complement strand
TGGGGCTTGCCAGTAAGGGGCTGGCGGCCAGCAGGGAACGACGCGAAATCATGTTAATCCTCCGATATTATACGTTTCAGCGCTTCCAGGGTCTGCGGGCGAAAAGGGCGCGCACCGCTTCGCCTTCTGCCAGCACCATGGCGCGATATTCAGGCCCGACCAGAGGACGGAGTGGTAGGGAAACCTTCTCAGCTTCCAGCGCGAAGCGGGGATCGGCCAGGGTTTCACGGAAGGCGGCATCCAGCATGCGCACCACCTCCGCCGGCAGGCCGGGCGGGCCGACAATGCCGCGCGCGCTGCCGATTACCACATCAAAGCCCAATTCGCGGAAGGTTGGCACCTGTGCAGCTGCGGACCAGCGCGAAGGTGATGCCTGCGCCAAGCAGCGGATGCGCCCTTCGCGCATCAGCACAATCCCTTCGCTCATGTTGAAGGAAGCGACATCCACCGCGCCCGAAAGCAAATCCCGCTGCACTTGTGCCGTGCCATTAAAGGGGGCGTGCAGCGCGCGGATATTGGCCGCTTCTTCCAAGCCCAGCAGCACAAGATGATCATCCGAACCAACACCGGCGGCACTACCCACGGAAAGCGCTTCCGGCTTTTCACGCAGGCGCGCCACCAAATCGCCAAGGCTACGCAGAGGCGAATTGGCCAGCACCCAGAGCCCGCAGGGGTCATCTACGATATTGGCGATATAGGTGAATTCCTCGGCCTTCCAGCGCACCTGGCGTTCCAGCGGTAGCGTGGAGACATTGAGGCTACCTATGGTGCCAAGAGTATAGCCATCTGGCGCGGCATTGAAGATGGCTTCCATACCAAGCTGGCCCGAAGCGCCGGGGCGATTGCTGATGACAAAACGCACGCCGGGCAGGCGTGGTGTTACCTGATACGTCGCGAAACGCGCCACCGAATCCACGCCACCACCAGGCGGGAAAGGCACTATCACTTCAATGGCGCGATCCACGGGCCAGGCCGCCTTGGCTGCATTGACCCAGGGCATGGCCAGCGCACCGCCACCCAAAACCATCGCTTGACGCCGTGTGAACATGATTACCCCTCCCCGTGCTTTTCTTTAGATCTATGTTATCGTTTCAGGCGCCCATGGCAAGAAAATTCACCCGAGTGGTTTGCCTTACGCGCTGCGCCGTGCATGCTTGCGCCGAGCTTTGGGGATATGGGGTGGGGCGGATGGACGCAGCAACACGGGCGGAATTCCAGGTAGAAGGCCATTGGGCCATGGCGCGGCGGCATCGCATTCGCTGGATCCAGTGCGACATCTACGCCCATATCAATCACGCTGCCTATTTCACGATGTTTGAGGATATGCGGATTGATTGGTGGTTCGCCTCGGGCGGGCACTTTGGGGCCGATGCAGAAGGGCCGGTGGTGGGTTCAATCGAAGCCAAATACCTCCGCCCCGGCCATTTCAATGAGGATGTGCTGCTGACCGTGCGCGCGGTGAGTTTCCGGCGAAGCTCCTTCATCCATGAATACGGGCTGTGGCGCGATGGGCTATTGTGTTCCGGGCGCGCCGTTTGCGTGATTGTAAATAACGCGACAGGTGCCAAGGCACCGATTTCAGATGCGCTGCGGGAATTGATGCTGACCCGCGATCAGGCGATTGCCGAGGGTTGAAAAAACGCATTAAGGAGCCTCTCGGGCGAAGGTGATCTCAACCTCCGCTCATTCCGCCATAGCGCCGGAGGCGCGCACCAAAGGTCCCCATCTTTCGTAATCCGCCCTGACCATAGTTGAATAGGCTTCGCGCGAGATATTGCCTGGCGTGGCGTCAAACTCAGCCATGCGTTCCACCACATGGGGTGTCTTCAAAACCGCACTCACTTCGCGGTGCAGCCGATCAAGAATGGGCGTTGGAGTCGCGCTTGGCATGGAAAGGCCAAACCAACCGTAGCTCACCAAATCAAAACCCTGTTCGCGAAAGGTAGGGACATCGGGGAAGCTTGGGCTACGCGATTCGCCTGCGATACTGATGGCGCGAACAGAGCCCTGCTTGATATGTGACGCGGCGGAAGGAAGGCTGTCAGACATGCCGTGCACTTCGCCACCCAACACTGCCGCCATGGCCGGCCCTGCGCCGCGATAGGCCACATGGTTCAGGGTGGCGCCACTGACATTGCCAAACAGCACAATCAGCATGTGATTGAGCGAACCGGACCCTGACGACGCCATGTTCAACCCGCCATTGGTTGCGCGGGCAAGCCGCACCAAATCATTCAAGTTCTGGGCAGGCACGCGGTTATTCGTGACAAAAACAAGATGATTGGTCGAAAGCAGCACCACATGGCTGAAGTCACGGATAGGATCATATTGCACGTTCCGATAAAGCGATGGCCCGATCGCCATGACAGTGCTGGATGCCAGCACCATCGTGTAGCCATCGGGTTCGGAACGCGCGACATGGGTGGTTGCGATGGTGCCGCCAGCCCCGGCACGATTTTCCACAATCACCGGCTGCCCCAGGCGTTCCTGCAAACCCGTCGCAACCAGGCGCGCAATCAAATCAGTTGAACCGCCGGGTGCGAAAGTCACCACCAATCGTAGCGGGCGTGATGGCCAGGCAGAGATGATGCTTGGCTGAGCCAGTGAAGCTGGCGCCGCGGCCATACCGCTAAGCCCAATCATTGCTGTCCGACGCGTCATAGCCATGGCGTGGCACCTCCTCCGGCTTCAGCGCCAGGCACCAGGGCCTTTCTGCGCCATTGTTTTGCGCAGCCTGAAAGCTCTGACGCGGCGCGTCAACTGACCCCTATGGCGCAAGCCATGCGGCAATGCCTATGCTTCAACCTGAGAAGGCAATGCCGCATGAGGGAGAAACACCTTGCTTCCAGACTTTTTTCTGAACCCAAGGAGTATCGCCGTCATTGGGGCTTCCGAAGGGAGTGCGAAGATCGGCGGCAAGATCATGGCGACGCTGATTTCCTGCGGCTATGAAGGACAGCTTTTGCCCATCAATCCGCGCGGCGGCGTTCTGCATGGGCTGCCAGCTTTCAAATCCATTGCAGAAGCTCCAGGCCCGATTGATCTGGCCTTGATCGCCGTGCCAGCGCCCATCGTTGCACAGGCTGTGGCTGAATGCGCGGCGGCGGGAATTGCGGGCGCCATTGTCTTCAGTTCAGGCTTCGGTGAAGCGGGCGTCGAAGGCGCTGCCTTGCAGCGCGATTTGCGCGCGGTGAATGAACGGACCGGCATTCGCGTGGCGGGCCCCAATGCGGAAGGATTCTTCAATATCCGCGCCAAGATCGCGCCTACCTTCAGCCCGGCGGTTCATGTCAAAACCATCGCCGGCCCCCTTGGGCGCGATATCAGCGTGGTTGCGCAAAGTGGCGGGCTTGGCTTTGCGCTGTTCAATCGCGGCGCAGCGCAGGGGCTTTCCTTTGGCACTATCGTCAGTGTCGGCAATCAGGTTGACCTGGACCTTGCGGCTTTCGCGCATTATTTGATCGAGGATGAAGGCACGGCAGCTTTGCTTCTTTATCTGGAAAGTTTCACGCGGCCAGATGCGTTTTTGGCCATGGCCAAGGAAGCAGCGCGGCGCGGCAAGCCGGTGATCCTTGGCAAGGCAGGGCGTTCGGATGCGGGACGCCGGGCAGCGGCTTCCCATACTGGTGCGCTTGGCGGCGAAGATGGCGCGTGTGATGCGATGTTGGCGCGCCATGGCGTGCTGCGCGGGGATGATCAGGATGAATTGCTGGATATTGCCGCGGGCCTGGTGAAGCATAGCCTGCCTGCAGGTCGGCGCGTGGCGGTGATTTTCCCTTCAGGTGGCACGGGGGTTTGGTTGGCCGATGCCTGTGCACGCTTCGGCCTGGAAGTGCCGGAAATTGACATGGAACGGCAAGCACGCTTGCGCGCCATCATGCCTGCCTATGGATCGCCAGTGAACCCCGTTGACCTTACGGGCCAAGGTGCCGGCGGTGGCCAGGGCGCCGCGAGCTTCGTGGATGCGCTGAAGATTCTTTATGATGCGCCCTATATTGATGCCTTCATCCTGGCCGGTTCCTTCGCGCATGAGGCACGGTTGAAGCGCGAAGGTGAAGCCATTCGTGATTTCGCGCGCGGGCCAAAGCCCGTTCTGCTGCATAGCTATACGCTGGTATCGGATGCTTCCCGCTCCATTCTGGAGGGGCTCGGGCTGCATTGTTTCGCGACTGGCTCCGGCGCGGTGCGCGCGCTGGCCAGCATGGCGCAGTATCGCGATTTTCTGGAAACGACGCGCCCTGCCCTGCTTGCGCCGCCGAAGCCTTTGACCTTGGCGCCCGAAGCCGCTGCCCTGCTGAAAGGACGGCGAGGCATGCTTGCCGAATATGAGGCCAAAGCATTGCTGCGCGCCGCCGGCATCGCCATACCCCGCGACATTGTGACCCGCAGCGCCGCCGAGGCAGCGGCCGCCCAAACCACCTTCGGGGTGCCAGTCGCGCTCAAGATTCAATCGCCCGATATTCCGCATAAAACGGAAGCGGGTGGTGTTGCGCTGAATATCAAGGATGCCGCTGTGGCCAGCGCCGCTTTTGATCGCATCATGGCCGCAAGCAGGGAATATGCGCCGGAGGCTGATCTGCATGGCATATTGGTGCAACCCATGGCGGCACCTGGCATTGAAATGATTCTGGGTGTGACGCGCGATCGGGATTTCGGCCCAACACTCATGGTCGGCTTTGGCGGTGTGCATGTTGAAGTACTGCGCGATATTGTCTTCGCACCAGCCCCGGTTTCACCCAGTGAAGCCCACGCCATGCTGCGTCGCCTGCGCGCCTTTCCCTTGCTGGAAGGTGTGCGTGGCAGCGCCGCTGCGGATATTGATGCACTGGTCGCGCTGATCAGCCATGTTTCCGAAATTACCGTGGCGATGGGCGAAAATTTGCAGGAACTCGATCTCAATCCGGTATTGGTACATCCTGCCGGCGAAGGGTGCAGCGTACTGGATGCATTGATCCTTTTATCATCCGAAACGGGAGAAGCCGCATGACCGATTATCGTTTCTGCCAAGTGCAGGATGAAGGGCGCTTGCGCATTGTCACGCTCAATCGGCCCGAAGTGATGAATGCGCTGCATGCCGATGCGCATGAGGAATTGGAGAAGGTTTGGGATGAGTTTGCCGCCAGCCCTGAACTTTGGGTCGGCATTGTCACCGGCGCGGGCGATCGCGCCTTTTCCACCGGCAATGATCTGAAAATCCAGGCTGAAGGCAAGCGCCGGCCCATGCCGCCCAGCGGTTTTGCTGGCCTTACCAGCCGCTTTGATCTGGAAAAGCCCGTGATCGCGGCGGTGAATGGCATCGCCATGGGGGGCGGGTTTGAAATCGCCCTCGCCTGCGATCTGATCATCGCCGCCGAGAATGCGCTTTTTGCCCTGCCCGAACCGCGTGTTGGGCTTGTTGCGGGTGCTGGCGGCTTGCATCGCCTGCCGCGCATGATTGGCCAGAAGCAGGCACTTGGCATGATCCTCACAGGGCGGCGCGTGCCCGCCGCCGAAGGGCTGAAACTCGGTTTCGTGAATGAGGTTGTGCCGCAAGGCCAGGCTTTGGAAGCCGCCAAACGCTGGGCAGCGCTGATCCTGGAATGCTCACCGCTCGCGATTCGCGCTTCAAAGCAGGCGGTTTATGCGGGGCTGGGTGAAGAAAACCTCGCGACCGCAATCGGCACCATGTATCCGGCGCAGGCGCGCAATCGTGATAGCCAGGATTATATCGAAGGCCCGAAAGCCTTCGCGGAAAAGCGCAAGCCGAATTGGCGGAATATGTAGGGCGCGCCCTATCGGTAGCGTGCTGCCGTAATGAACTGGCTGAAGGCCTCGCACCAGATGAGCACGCTGGTATAGGCTTCAATGTCAACATCCTGGGGCACGCCCAGGATGAAGCCGTTGAAGCTTTTCACTTCGCCGACCTGTACGGATCTTGGCTTGATGGCGGCAAAAGCCGCCTTATTGGCCACAAGCTCTGGCGTCAGATAAAGGCGGTAATCCGGCCCCGGCGCCAGGCGCCCGCGATGCACGATCTGCCGTGGCGAAAGGTAGATATCCCCCTCACCCCAATGAAGCGCATCGCTGCCTGGGTGGTTGCGCTGAAAGCCGGCCTGATACCGCGCCCCCGCCTGCGCCGTATCCAATTCCACAGACTTCGGTGCAGGCGGCGCGGTGAGGATGGGCAGCAC
>JBILPX010000012.1:0-20386 GCA_044373565.1 Roseomonas sp. | reverse complement strand
CGCGTTCAGCTTCAAAGCAGTGTTGCGGATGTAAACAATATCCGCTTTGAAGTTGCAGATACCGGCATCGGCATTTCACGCGATGCGCAGGGGCAGCTCTTTCAGAAATTCGCACAGGGCGATACTTCAACAACACGGCGCTTCGGCGGTACGGGTCTCGGCCTTGCCATTTGCAAACAGCTTGTGGAGCTGATGCAGGGTGAAATCAGTCTGAAGAGTGATCTTGGCAAGGGAAGCTGCTTCAGCTTCGTCATCCCATTCAAAATCGGCTCTGCGCCCGCC
The DNA here is from genome assembly GCA_044373565.1 of Roseomonas sp. Taxonomy (GTDB): domain Bacteria; phylum Pseudomonadota; class Alphaproteobacteria; order Acetobacterales; family Acetobacteraceae; genus Neoroseomonas. The sequence goes on along the minus strand of JBILPX010000012.1, from coordinate 20,104 downwards.
AATATCCTGCCGGTCACCCTGGCGCCGCATTCCCACCAGTTGAATATCTTGTGCGCTGAGGATTTCCCCCCAAACCAAATCATTATCCAGGGCTTACTGGATGAAATGGGGCATCGGGTGGAGTTCGCCGACAATGGCCGCAAGGCATTGGAAGCCCTGGCACTCCGCAGCTATGATGTCATTCTGATGGATGGGCGGATGCCTGAAATGGATGGCGCAACCACCATCCGCCTGATCCGTTCTGAAGGTGATGGGCAATTTTATATCCCTGACCCCAAAATCTGCATCATTATGCTAACCGCGAATGCAGGCGATGAAAGCAGGCAATTCTATATCGCCAGCGGGGCCGATGATTTTCTGGTCAAGCCAATTGATGAGACCTTATTGCATCAAAGCCTGGCGAGGGTGATTGAAGCGCGCCTCGCGGAAGGAGCCTCGCTGCTGCCAATCTTGCGCCATGATGAGCAAGAATTGGGAAAGCTGTTCGGTGTGGTGGCGCCGGTGGAGGCTAGTGTCATGCAAATCATGCCGACCGCGCCCGTTCAAAATCCTCAGGAGGAAAACAGTAGCCTGAGAGAACGGCTGCGACAGGCCCTGCGTGCAGATCTCGCCGCTCGGCGTAAAACGCTTGATGAAGCCTATACCACACGGGATATGCAGACACTCGCCAGTCTCTTTCACAGCCTCAAGGGAAGCGCTGGTTACATCTGGCCCGGGGGGGCGCTGCAAGGCATGAGCGCGCTTCTTGAACAAGCGGCTGACCGCGAAGATTGGCACACCATAGCAAGCGAAATGCCGGGGTTCCTCGGCATACTGAACGACATAGCAAAAGGGACCATCTCATGAGAGCGCTTGTAGTTGATGATGATGTGGTTTCGCGCATGGCCCTTGCCGATCTGATGCGCAGCTTCATCGAATTGAAGGTGGTTGAAGCGGTGGATGGCCAGGATGCCTGGGAACAGATGGAAATGGGGCCGGCCCCCATGATCTGTTGCTGCGATGTCCAAATGCCGCGGCTTTCCGGTATTGGCTTGCTGAAGCGCGTGCGTTCTTCGCCGCGCTTCAAGGATATTCCCTTCGTATTGGTTACTGCTGCAGCCGATCTTGAAACTGTGAAGCAGGCGGTGACGCTTGGCATCAGCCACTACATCATCAAGCCCTTCCATGCGCGGGAAGCACGCGGTTCGCTGCAAAAAATCCTCAACGCCGCCTGGGAGAGAATTGCCGAACCACCCCCCGCAACATTGAACAGGCTGAATATCGCGCCTGATCAGCTGATGACCTATCTTTATTCACTACGAGGCCAATGCGCAGTTTTTGCGCGCGACCTCAGGCGGTCCAAAAACCTTCAGGATGTGCATGATGTTGTCGGGCGGCTGAAGGGCTTGCATACGGGTTGCCTCACCCTTGGGCTGCATTACGCGGCCGAATTGGTTTTGCATCTGCGTGACGAAGATTCGGAAATCGAACGTGTCGAACAGGCGCTGATCGAAATCGAATTGGCCATTTCATCGCAGGAAGAAAGGGTCAAGGCGCGGCATAGTCTTGCCACTGGCGCCACCATCAAACGGACCTCCATGGGCGGCACCCCCGGCTGAGCGCCTCTCGCCGCTTTCCCCAAGGGGTCGCTCTGTGCTTTGGTGTGGTTGCAGGAGCAAACCATGCCAAAAGTCGAATCGCCCGGGCCAACACCCACGCGCCATACGCAAACCGCCATGCTCGCCGAACGGGCGGCAGTTTTGCTGCTGCTGGCCCTATTACTCTACGGCGTCATCCGCGTTCTGGAACCCTTTGGCCTGGCCATCGCCTTTGGCGGCTTCATCGTCATTGGCACCTGGCCACTAAGGCAGGCGATGGTCAGCCACGGCATCCCGCGCGGCATCGCCGCGACGCTCATGCTGCTGGTGCTGATCCTATCCGTCGCCGTTCCGGCGCTTGCGCTGACCCCTGAATTGGGTGGGCAGATTGCCCAAGCGGCAAAGGTGGCGCGTGAACTTCTGGCCGGTCTGCCTGAGGCAGCGCCGGCTTGGCTTGCGGGGTTGCCATTGGTGGGTGGGATAGCCAGCAATTGGTGGCCGCAATTGCTGCACTGGCAGGGTGATTTTGGGGTCCTTCTGGCGCCCTATACCGGGCGCATCACCAGCCTTTTGGTGGAGATCGGCCAGGCGGCGGCCGCAAGCGTGGTGCAAATCCTGCTCGCGCTGATTGTTGCCACTGCCTTTTGGGTTAGCGGCGACAAGCTCGGCGATCAGGTGACGGACATTGCCGGGCGCTTGGCGGGTGAGACGGGCCGCAATGCGGTGATGGCCGCTGAAGGTGCGGTGCGCGGTGTGGCCTGGGGCATTGTGGGCACTGCTATCATCCAGGCGATGCTGATGGGTATTGGCCTTGCCATTGCTGGCGTGCCCGGGGCTGGCGTGATTTCCTTCCTGACCCTGATTTTTTCCATAAGCCAGGTGCTTGGGCCGCTGGTGGTGGTGGCCTGGCTTGGTGCGGCGGCCTGGCTCTACAGCGAAGGCCACCTTGCCTGGGCGATCTTCATGGGCCTTTGGGGGCTGATCATGGTCTCCGGTAGCGATAATGTCGCGCGCCCCTTGCTGATCAAGCGCAGTAGTGAAATGCCGCTCTCGCTCATTATTCTCGGTGTCTTTGGCGGGTTGCTTGCCTTTGGCTTCCTCGGGCTTTTCATTGGCCCTGCCTTGCTCGCCGTAGCGCATGGGCTGCTCAAGGCTTGGCGCAGCGCTGAAAGCTGAAGCCTGCGGGGCTGGCAAAGCCCGCATCCCGCGTTAAGACTAGCCTGATAAAGGGCAGGAGAGACCCCATGGCCACACGCAAGCATCGTATCGCCGTCATCCCCGGGGATGGCATTGGCAAGGAAACCACACCTGAAGGGCTTCGCGTGCTGGATGCCGCGGCGCGGCGCTTCGGCTTTGAACTGGAACTGACGCATTACGATTGGTCCTGCGAAACCTACGCCAAGACCGGCAAAATGATGCCAGATGATGGCATGGATCGCTTGAAGGACAGCGACAGCATCTTCCTGGGTGCCGTGGGCTGGCCCGGCGTGCCGGATCATGTCTCGCTCTGGGGGTTGCTGATCCCCATCCGCCGTGGCTTTGACCAATATGTGAATCTGCGCCCTTGCCGGCTGCTGCCGGGCGCCACCACGCCGCTTGCTAATCGTGGCCCCAAGGATATTGATTTCATTGTGGTGCGTGAGAATACGGAAGGCGAGTATTCTTCAAGCGGCGGGCGCATGTTTGTGGGCACGGACCGCGAATTCGTCTCCCAGGAAAGCGTCTTTACGCGCATCGGTGTGGATCGCGTGCTGCGCTACGCCTTTGAATTGGCCAAGACCAGGCCGCGCAAGAAGGTAACCAGCGCCACAAAATCCAACGGCATCACCTTCACCATGCCCTATTGGGATGAACGCTTTGCCGAAATGGCGAAGAATTATCCGGGCATCACCACAGACCAATTCCATATTGACATCCTCTGCGCCCATTTCGTGCAGCATCCGGATTGGTTTGATGTGGTGGTAGGGTCGAATTTGTTCGGCGATATCCTTTCAGACCTTGGGCCGGCGGTGGCTGGTTCGATTGGCATTGCGGCGAGCGCCAATATCAATCCCGAAAAGCACTTCCCTTCCATGTTCGAACCCGTGCATGGCAGCGCGCCGGATATTGCGGGCAAGTTCATCTGCAACCCGATCGGGCAGATCTGGTCGGGTGCGATCATGCTGGAACACCTTGGCGAAAAACCGGCGGCTGATGCGATCCTTGCGGTGATTGAAAAGCTGCTGGCGGAAGGTGGCCCGCGCACGCGCGACATGGGCGGGCAGGCCGGGACGGTGGATGTTGGCCGCGCCATCGCTGAAGCCGTAGCAAAATTCTGATCAGCTAGTGCGCGTCTCATTCACATTCGTTCAGCGGGCGCGCACTAAGTTTTTTTGCGACTGTATTTTCCGAGTCGCCAAGTGATTTCACATGGCTAAAAATGACCTAGAGCCTGTTGAGGAGCGCCTTGGGCGCAAGACCGCGGCCGCTAGATAGGTCATAGCCGCCTTGGCAGATGGTTTGGAATGGCAGGAATCCACTTCCCGCAGGGATATGCTTGCCTTTCACCGGACTGATACGGTGACGATTTTGGGGCTTCGTGGCAATGGGACCCGGATGGAGAGTATCCATCCCCGGGCCATGATCCACGACGCTGAATGGCGCCGCATGCGGCATGCTATTTTGCGCGCGCACCGCGTTTATGTTACGGGCAATAGCCGGCGTTATGTCTACGATTGGGGTCTCATGGCCTTTGACCCTGCTTCCGTCGCGGAAGAAAATCCATTGTGCGACGCGCTATAGGTCGATGCCGAAAGCCACCAAATAGCCCCTGCTGTCTCAAATCCGCCCAAACCGCTGCAACGCCGCGTCCAATTCGCCCGCGCGCCGTTCAATGCTTTGCACCTGATCAGCCGAAGGCCCGCCAGCACGCGCTGCCGCAGCGCGGCGGTCGCGTTCCAGCGTGTCCAATTCGGTTTGCAGGCGCGCGCCTTCCGCCGTTGCTGCCGGGTTTTGCGCGCGTTCAGCGCGCAACCGGTCAAGCGTGGCGCGTTGCTGCGCCAAATCGCGCTGTAACCTAGCCAGCCGCTGTTCTGAAGCGCGCACCGCTGCCCCGCTGCGCGCGGCTTCGGCCTGGGCTGCCGTATTGCGTTCTGCGGCCATTTGTGCGGCGCGTTCCTGCAAAGCGGCAGAGCTTTCCAGGCTTTGCGCGCCGCGCACATCCTCACCGCTCACGGCAGCGCCAATGCCAGTGAAGAAACCGCGTTCGGAAGCAGGGCCTGCGCCGGCGCCAGCACAACCCGCCAGCAACAACAGCGGCGCGATAGCGCGGAAGGATTTCAGCTTCATGGCAGGTCAGCCCGTCGGCACGCGGCGCAGTGCGGATTCCAGATCATCCGCCGCCGCTTCAAGCCGGCGCTGTGCCTGATCAATCTTCGCTTCCTCATTCATCAATTGCGGCACTTGCCGAGAGCTCGCCACCAGGCGCTGGCGCGCATCACGCGCCTCGCCGGCAGTTTTGCGCATCAGCTCCGCATCCTGGCGCATAGTTGCGGCCTCGGTACGGTATTGCGCGGCAGTGATTTGCCCGGCGCGATATTGCCGATCAAGCTGCGCCAATTTCTGCTGATTCTGCTTCGCTACTTGTTCGGAAGCGGTGGCGGTATTGTTCAAATTACTGGCGACTTGCTGCGCGGATTGGATGCGCTGGGAAGCGCCGGCTTCGCGATTTTCAAAGCCAAGATTGCGTTCCGCGACTGTCATGCCGGCGGCCAACCCAATCAGCGCGCCAATGCCTGCGCCGATCAGCGCATTCTGGCCCGAATTGCCACGGCCCAAAGCCGCCGCCCCAGCTGCCCCCATCGCCGCGCCGGCCAAGGCACCGGTCGCCGCTGTTTGGTTCCAGCGTTGCGATTGCTGGCGCATGGCTTGTTGCTCAGCCGTGAGCGGCTGGCCGCTTGCGCCGACATTGGAGCTTTCGCAGGCGGGCAGCAGTAAGGTCAGGGAAAGCAGCGCCGCCGCGCTTTTGAGCACGGGTTTGCGGCGGGCCAGGGCAAAAAGGGTCATTGGCGCGGTCTTTCCTTAGATCAAGTCAGTCCATCATATCACTATGGCATGGGTGGAGCGAATTTGCGGCGAAATCATTGCACAGCATCACCGCCCGCCACCGGGGCAGGAGATTCCATAATCCCAGCGCGTGGAGGGTGAACCAGGCGTGCCCATCACTTCTACCGTGACCACGTAGTCCTCAGCCGAGCCGCCACGCGGTGGGTTCCAATCAAAGGAAATCCCGCCATTCCCGGAAACGAACCCCGGCGATTCTGAGAGCAATCGGCCCCGGTGATAAACGCGGATGCGATCCGGCTCCATGCGCGTGTTGTAGGTGATGGTCACGCGCCCCGGTATTGGCCCCAGATAATGCCGCGTTTCGGTGATGCCGCGCCCGCCGCTCTGCACCTCGGTATTGCAGGGCTCCACATTGGGCGGGCGTTCCAGCGGCCTTTCGGCAGGCCGAGGCGGCGGGGTTGGGCGCGGTGGTGGCGGAGGCGGTGTGGGTGGGCGCGGAGATTCCGGTCTGGGTTCTGGCCGCGGTTCTGGCTGGCGCGGCGGCTCTGGCGCTGGTGGTGGCGGCGGTGGGGGCGGTGCTGCCGGTAGCGGGCATTCGGCGCGGCGGCGGCCCAATTCTTCTTCCAGCGCGGCCAGGCGGTGGCGGAGCTCCCTTTCGCGTTCCCGCTCACGCAGCAAGGTTTGCATGGCGTCCAGATCGCCCTGCTCCACGCGGCACATGCCGGCTTCGGGCGCCATCCAACGCGCGATCCAGGGTGCGGCGAAGGCGGCCGCAGTACCAAGCAGCGCAAGCGACAGCAAAGCCGCACCAAGCGCTGCCAAGGGCGCGCGCGCAGGCGCTTCGGCGGGCTTCCCATCATCCAAATCGCGCAACAGGCCAAGCCCGCCCGGCGCATTGGCCGGGGCCATGCCCCAGCCCGCCAGCACGGGCCGGCCTTCATGGGCAAAAACCTGCTCAAAGCTTGGGATTTCAGTCGCGGCGGCGACCAGCGCTGGCAGTTGCCCAGCCCGCGCCGGGTCCCCAGCCGCCGCCTGGGCAGCGGCGCGGCGGAGCGCGCTGATAATCCGCCCAATCTCGGCGCGCAGCCTCTCCCGCCCCGTCGCGTCCAATTCCGCAAAACGCGCCACGCGGCCCTCGGGGGCGAAGAAACTCAGGCCCTGTTCGGTCGCGCTGACCGGGGCGAAAAAGCCCGAGACCTCTGCGCCCAGAGTTTCACTCAGCAGTGCTGTTAAAGCGCGATGCGCGCCGGGATGATCCTGCCCAGGTGGCAGGATCGCACGGTAGCCATCAAGCGAAAGGGTGATCAGCGGCTGCATGGTGCATCAGGGCACATCGAAATGCCCCACTTCCACTTGCTGCCCGGCGGCAACGCGCCCGGTGAATACCTGATCGGGCCGGCCTTCGCGCTTCACCGTCACGCGGTAGGGCGAAGAAGCCGGCGCAGGCGGGTTGTTCTGGAAGTGCCAGACAATGATGCGATAACGCCCCGGCGCCGGTTCCGCCGCAAAGACGATGTTTTCCACCGGCGTCGGCGACAGCGCGCTATTGCCCGCATTGCGGTCCACATCCAATACGGCACCACAGGCTTGGCGATGGTCGAAGAACAGGCGCTCGCCATTCGGGCATATCATCACCAGGTCAAGATCATTGCGGTCATCCCAGGCAAGGATGATCTGCACCCGCCCGCTGCGCGCCCCTTCGCGCCTTGCGCGATCCGCATCTTCCTGGCGTGGTGCGGGCGGCGGTGGTGTCACGCGGGGCGGTTCCGGCGGCCTTGGGCGGGGCGGCGGCTCAGGCGGTGGGCAAGCGGTGCGCCGATCCCCAAGCCGCAGCATTTCGCCCGCGATATCATTCCTGAGCGCCGCTTCGCGTGCTTGCGCCGCGCGCAGTTCATCCAGCAATTCCGCATTGCCTGGCTGCACAACGCATTGCGGCAACGCGGCCTTGAACCAGCCAAAGGGGTCGCGCCACAGCAGCAACAACAGCAACAATAACAACAACCCAAGCAAGCCGAGCAGCCAGGATAACCATGATCGTTTCTCAGGTGGTGCCGCGGGTGGGCCAACAATCTGCATGGCGCCCGCGCCACCGCGCCGGCGCGTCATGCCGATTAGCAATTCAGGGCTGGGGGCCTCGCCCAGCTTGGCATGGCCCCAAGCGACCAGCACGGGCTGGCCGCCCACCACGCGCAGGCAATCCGTGGCGGGCGTGATCAGCGCAAGCGCGATCAATTCACCAAGAAACCGCTCACTTTCGCGCGTGCTGGCGCGCAGCCGATCGGCTTCTTCGCGGATATCGCCGTAAAGCCGGGCGAATTCCGCGCGTGCCGCTTCCTGCGCGGCATCGGGCAGGGACTCCAGTGGCGGTGCCGCACCTTGCACGCCAGCATACCAATCCGTGATGCCGCGATCCGCATCCGGATTGGGTTCGGCAAAAAGCGCGGCATGGGCTGGGCTGCGCGCACGGCGCAAATAGCCCGAGATCTGATCCCAAGCCTGCACCGCAAGCTGCCCGCCTGTGCCCAGCACCTGCAATTCTGCATTGCGGGTGGTGGCAATCAGACTGCCATCGCCAGAGCCGGACATGCGCGCGGCGCCGCTTTAGCGCGGTGCCCCGGCCCCAGCAGGGGGCGCGGGTGGTGCGGGTGCCGCTGGGGCTGCCGGCGTGGCGGGGGCATTGGCGGGTGGCTGAGGTGTCGTCGGCAGGCCGGGCACAACGGGCTGGCAGGCCTCGGTCTGCACCGTCACGGGGATATTCTGCTGTTGCAGCCAGGGCAGCAGGCTTTCGGTTTTTTGCGCGTATTTCACGCGATCTGCCACCTGTGTCGCGAAGCTGACAAAGGTATTGATGCCGACCACGCGCCCGCATGTATCCACCAGCGGCCCGCCTGAATTGCCCGGAGAGATATCGGCGGAATGCGGCATAACCACCAAGCCGTTTTCCAGCCTTTGGATGGTGCTGATGCTACCCCGCGTCAGCACCAATTCCGGCGGCGTGCCAAGCCTGCCCTGCTGCAATTCCTGCATGCCTTGTTCGACCTGCACGACGGAAGCCGGATAGCCCGCCGCAACCACATCCAAAAGCTTATCAGCGGTGGGCGTGAGCGCGAGCGGCTGCGCCCCGGCCACGGCTTCCGGCAGCCTGAGGAGTGCTACATCCAGCATGCCTGGCTCGACCGCCCCCCCACCCGCGCCGCGCGTCATGCTGACCAGCTGCGCCTTTACCGCGCGACCCATGGCGCGCGACATGACGAATATCTGGTTGGGATCGGCCTGCTGCACAACATGCGCATTGGTCAGCACCAGATCGCCCGCAATGAAAAACCCGCTGCCATGGCCAATCCCCGCCGGCCCGGCCGAGGCTATCATCACCGTCGCATGTTCCAGCAATTGCGCGAGAGAACCGCTAAAGGGCCGCGGTGCTTCCCCCTGCCGTTGCGGAATAGCGGGCGGTACGCTCTCAGGCCGTACCGGTTGGCGTTCCGGCGGCGGGTTCAGGCCAAGCGGGCCTTCCGGCGTGCAGACATTGGGTGTCGCGGCCAGGCGGCGCATGCGTTCCAGGTCACGCTCCAACGCCTCATTGGTTTCGCGTTGCAGGCGGATGGCGTTGCGCGTCGCGGCATCATCCACGATCGAGACGGTTTGCTGCCGCCCCGCCAGATCGCGCTGCATCTGCGTCCAAGCGAGCCAGAAGCCGAGTGCCAGGAAAGTCAGCGCCACGAGTGACAGCAGCGGCAAAAGCCAAGCTGCCCCGCCAAACGGTGCCCGCGGTGCTGGTGCCATGGCGGGTGGTGGTGGGGGCGGAGGTGGCGGCGGCGTGCGCGCGGCGGCCAGCGGCGGCGCGGCGGTGGGTGCCGGCGCGGGTGCGGTGATGGCGGCATTTGTCAAAAAGCCATCAGGCGTCGAGGCCAGCCGTTGCGAATAAGGCCCCAATACGCGGCGGAGTTGCGCAGCCAGCGCGGCAGGGTCTTCGGCGATTTCACGCGGCGCCAAGCCCCAGCCGGTCAGGATGATCTGGCCATCCAGCACCAGGATGGAATCGGCATTGGGCAGCACCAAAGCCCGGCGAAGCAGTGGGCCAATTTCTGCATCATCCAAAAGCGGTTCTAGGGCCTGAAGCTGGCGCGTGAGTGCCGCTTCCGCCTCTGCCCGGCGTGCGCTGGATAGCGTGGGCAGGGGCTGTGGTTCGCCGGCGGCTTCGCCATACCAGGAAATGGCCCCGGCCCCGGTGATGGGCTCGGCGAATAGCGCGGCGGGCGCGCCCCGGGCAGTGAGTTGGTCGGTCAGGCGCTGATGCAGCGCATGCACTGTCTGGCCGCGCAACAGCAAGGGTTGCAGCCCGGCAAGATCAGTCTTCAGGAGCAAACGTGGCGCGGCCATGGGACCTCGGGTTCTAGCAGGGAGAGGCTAGATCAAGTTGCGCGGTTTTGGAAACTCCCGCGCGACCTTAGTCAATCCTATGGCGATGGCAGCATTGCGGCCAAGCGCAGGCGCGGCTGCCTCACGCCGCCGCCCGCGCCGGTTCGCGCTGAAAGCGCAGCCAGGTCACCGCCAGCACCGCCACCAGCAACATATTTCCGCGATCACCATGAAGTGATGTATAAGCTTCGAATCGAGTTAAACATTAGTCGAGCAAAGATCGGCATGTCCCTATTCAAAAAATTTGACCCGTTGCTCGGTCGCGCATCCGCTATCTTTACATTCGTCTCCCCAATTCTCCCCGGCACAATCGGCGCCCTTGTAACGGGCTGGTTAGCCATGGGGGTCGAACAAACCAACCAATATGGCTGGTTTGGGTGGTGGTGTGCAGCCTTTGGCGGTTTTTTTGTTGTCACACTCCTGTATTTGTTGATCGGATACGCCAGAAACTTGATGGTTCAGGCAGATGCAATGCGGAAATGGGCGCGTGAGGTAGATCGTATTGATCCAATGGCCAAAGTATTCGAGAACAAACGAATAAGGGTTAGTGATTTGGCACACCCAATAACAGGAAAAATTAAGGGCAAGACTTTTCGTGAATCTGAAATTCTTGGTCCCGAGAATATCTTTTTTGTAAATTGCATCATACATAGCAACAACTTCACGCAATGCGAGTTTGTTATCGTCCGCGATGATTCTGAGTTACAAGTGTTTAATCTGAAAGTCTTTGAGAATTGTATCATTCAAAATAGTGAAATCGGCAAATGTACAGTGTTTTTAAATCAAGCCACTTTCGATAGTTTTAAGGCGAGTGCCCCTTGGGTACCTCCTATCACTTATGAAAAACCATGAGCTTATAAAAATAAGGCTTTCGCGTGAATTTAGCGTTCATCGCTAGATTGTAGGCGCGTCACCGTTCTGCGTCACTTTCTAGGGTACTCCGCTTGGCTAGAAGAACCTGTGACGGCACCATTTAACGAGGTTCACTTGGCACCGCAAACCAAGACATCACGCCGCCGCCTGCGCCGGCTCACGCTGAAAGCGCAGCCAGGTCACCGCCAGCACCGCCACCAGCAGCAGCGGGATGGAAGCCCAATTCAGCGGCACCCAGCCGAAATGCTCATGCAGGTAGCCGGCCAGGAAGCTGGCCGCAGCGGTGGTGCCGAAAACCAGGAAGTCGTTCAAGGCTTGGACCTTGCCGCGCTCATTCGGGCGATAGCAGGTGGTGACAAGATTGGTGGCGCCAATAAACAGGAAATTCCAGCCGACGCCATTCAATGTCAGCGCCAGGCGGAAATGCCATTCGCCATTGCCCGCAAGTGCGGCAAAAACGCCCAGCAGCAGCAGCGCAACGCCCCAGAACATGACATTAGTGGTGCCATAACGCGTGATCAGATTGCCGGTGAAGAAGGAAGGCACGAACATCCCCATCACATGCATGAAGATCACCCAATGCGCTTCGGTATGCGGCAGCCCGCACGCCACAATCGCAAGCGGGGAGGCACTCATCAAAAAGGACATGATGCCGAAGGCGACCATGCCGGAAATGACTGCCGCGATGAAGCGCGGCTGAGACGCGATTTCCAGCAAGGGGCGCGGCGGAGCAACGGCGGTGCCATCCGCCTTCACCGTCGCTTCCTGCATGGGCGGGAATTTGATGAAGCCCATGATAACGAAGACAACGGCATGAATGCCGATCAGCGCGAGATAGGTCGCCAGATACAGCGGCAGCATCTGGTCGTGGGAGAAGCGCACAATGCTCGGCCCGATAATGCCGGCCACCACGCCGCCCGCCGTCACCCATGAAATCGCCTTGGCGCGGTAGGAATCGGGCACCAATTCCACCGCCGCGAAGCGATACATTTGCAAGCTGGCCACCGCATAACCCAGGATCAGGCCACCCAGGCACATCAGCGGGAAAATTGCGGTGTAAAGGCCAAGCGCCACCACCGCGCCGCCCACCATGCCAAAGATGGAACCCACGCGGAACCCAAAGCGCCTGCCCATGCGCTGCATCAGCGCCGCGGCGGGAAAGACCGCGATCATGATGCCCAGATGCTGCAAGGTGACCGGGAGCGTGGCGAGGTCTCGGTTATGGTAGAAGGTCACCACGGAAAGCGCGGTGGCGGCGAACATCAGCGTATTGCCGGCCTGGCCAATGGCCTGACAACAGGCCAGGAGAAAAAGATTCCGCCGCGCGGCAGCATCAAGCACAGTCATTCTAGTCACGCTTCCTTACCAAGAAGGCGATGCTATACCCGAACGCGCGTCAGGGAAAGACGGCGCGTCAGGCCCAAAGCCCGCGCGCCGCGAGCCAGCCCTGCACCAGCACCGCCACCTGGTCGCTATTACGATCCATCATGATCATGTGGCTATTGCCGGTAATGCCGTGCTCGGGCAGGTCCACGATATCCACTTCCCCGCCCGCGGCACGCAGGCTTTCGGCGAAGGCAACGCCGCGCGCGCGGATATCGGGCCAGCGCGCATCTTCCTTGATGTAATCGCCATAGATCATTAGCACTGGAATATCGCGGAGTGCTGCGATCTGTGCGGGGTTCCCGACCGAGGCTGGCTCAACCAACACCAAGGCGCGCACGCCATCGGGCCGGCGCTGCGCCGCATTCCAGGCGAAGAAGCCGCCCTGGCTATGCGCCATCACCACCGCAGGCCCGACACGCTGCAGCAGCGCATCATAGGCATCAAGCGTGAGTTCATCCGTCGTCGTGAAGCGCGGCACGATTTGGCGCATGAAATTACGGTAACTTGCGCGATCGGCGGGAAATTGATTGCCGGGAAGCACCTCACCACGCTGATAGGCACCGGCGCCAGCGCCAATCCGAAATCGCTCAAAGGGATTGTCGATTGGCAGGGTCAGCGCGGTGCCGCCGGTCACCTCAGGGATCAAGGACCAGCCGGACCGGCCGCGTTCCACCGCATCGCTCACATAAACCGGCCAACCTTGCCTCAAGAAGTAATGCTGCCAGCCTTCGCGGCCATCCGGCGTCGTTTCCCAGCATACGCCGGAAAGCCCGCCGCCATGCCACATCAACAGCGGAAGCCGCCCGCGCGGCGGGTCCGGGATCATGTATTGCGCGTAAAGCGAGCCCATCAAATAGGTGCCGTTGGGGTCAACCTTCGCCGGCACGCCGCCAGGGGTGAAAAGTACTTCACGCACCGGTTGATCGGCGATGGTGACTTCCCGCCCGCCGACATGAAAACTGCCCCAGGCAGCGAGGGAGACGGGCGCGGCCATACGGCCTCAGCGTCCGGTCAGGATGCGTTCCACCAATTGCTTGGCACCTGGGATGAAGCCATTGGAATAGAAAGGATCGGACCCGAAGCGATAGGCATTATGCCCGGCGAACATCAGGTTCTTCTCCAGCGCACCATCATGGCTGACATCCTGCAACGTCTTTTGGATGCAGAAGCTGCGCGGATCGGCGCGGCGGCCATTGTCGAAATCAGGTTCATGATGAGACCAATTGGAAAAGCGGCAGGCCGAAAGACAGCCCATGCAATCTACCTGATCCTTCACGATTTCGCGGGATTTGTCCGGTGTCACAAAGATCAGTGTATTATCGGGTGAGCGCATAGCTTCGGTGAAGCCTTCGGCTTCCCAATGCGCGATGCGCGCCAAATCATGCGGCGCGACATAAACCAGGCGCTTGCGCGGACCCACGCCATATTCCGCCATATGCTCACCCACCGGTTCCGCCGTGTAGGCAACCTGGCGTTCATTGCGGTCTTCCAATTCGCGCAGGAATTCATTGCGCACGGCGGAAGAATAAAACCCGGTTGGCGAGAAGGGCTGCAACAGCACATCACCGGGCTTCAGCGTCAGCAGCCTTTGCTTCCAGGCATCGCTGATCGGGCTTTCCTGCGTAAGCAAGGGGCGCGTGCCGAATTGGAAGGCGATCGGGCCGAGATCGGGATTGTCAATCCAATCTTCCCATTCTTCCAGCCACCAAACGCCGCCCGCCATGATGATGGGCACATCGCCCAGGCCGAATTCGCGCATCTGCTGGCGCAGTTTTAACACGCGCGGGAAGGGCGCTTCCGGCACTTTTGGGTTTTCGCTGTTGGAAAGCCCGTTATGCCCGCCAGCGAGCCAAGGGTCTTCGTAAACCACGCCGCCCAGCCATTCGCTGGTTTTGTGATAAGCGCGCTTCCAAAGTGCGGCGAAGGCGCGGGCGGAAGAAATGATCGGGTAGTAATGCACCCCATAATCCCGAGCGACTTCCGCGAGCTTATAGGGCATGCCCGCACCGCAGGTGACGCCATGGATCAAACCCCGCGCGCCTTCCAGCATGCCGCGCGCAACCCGTTCAGCGCCGCCCATCTCCCACAAAATATTGGAATGGATGCGGCCCTGGCCGCCGGCCATATCCCAGGCGCGTTGGGCTTGGGCGATGCCGCCCTTGATGCCGTATTCAACTAGTTCCTCATGCCGGTCGCGACGGGTTTTGCCATGATAGATTTGCCGGATGATACTGCCATCCGCGTCATAGCTATCGGCATTGACGGCCGAGAAAGTCCCAACGCCGCCGGCCGATGCCCATGCACCGCAGGTGCGCCCATTGGAAACAGCAACGCCCTTGCCGCCTTCCACCAGCGGCAGGACGTCAACGCCCCCCATCCTGATCGTATTGATGGCCTTCAAGTAACGGCGCTCCCCACTGAATGAACTGGGTTAGTGCGCGTCCTGTTCACATGCGTTCACCGGACACACACTAAATCTTTGTTTGTTTGCATTTTCCGAGCCGCCAAGTGATTCCACTTGGCTAGTCCATACTCTCATAGGCCATGCCCCGCCCCGGTAAAAGGGGGCGGGGGGCCGGTTAGGCAGGATCAATCCCGCGGACGGTCGCGGCGTTCGCCACGCTCACCGCCGCGCCGGTCATCACCTTCCGGGCGCGGACGCTTGGCGCCGACCTGTTCGGAGATATCGGCACCCGTCGCCTGATCCACAACGCGCATGGAAAGCTTCACCTTGCCGCGTTCATCAAAGCCAATGACCTTGACCTTCACCGCGTCGCCGTCCTTGACGATGTCGCTGGTCTTGTTCACGCGGTCATTCGCGAGTTCCGAGATATGAACCAGACCATCCTTGGCGCCGAGGAAATTCACGAAGGCGCCGAAATCGGCGGTCTTCACGACCTTCCCATTATAAATCGCGCCAAGTTCCGGTTCCGCCACAATGCCGCGGATCCAATCAATGGCGCGCTGTGCGGCTTCAATACTGGTGGCGGCGACCTTGATGGTGCCGTCATCTTCGATATCCACCTTGGTGCCGGTCTGTTCCGTAATTTCACGAATGACCTTGCCGCCGGAACCAATCACATCGCGGATCTTGTCCTTCGGCACATTGATCACAGTGATGCGCGGCGCGGTGGCCGCCACATCGGTGCGCGCCCCGGTCAGCCCCTTGGCCATTTCGCCAAGGATATGAAGCCGGCCTTCACGCGCCTGCTCCACCGCAATGCGCATGATTTCCGGCGTGATAGAGGTAATCTTGATGTCCATCTGAAGCGAGGTGATCCCCACTTCCGTCCCGGCCACCTTGAAATCCATATCGCCGAGGTGATCTTCATCACCCAGAATATCGGACAGCACCGCGAAACCACGATCTTCCTTGATCAGGCCCATGGCGATACCGGCGCAGGGGCGCTTCAGCGGCACGCCCGCATCCATCATGGCAAGCGATGTGCCGCACACCGTCGCCATGGAAGATGACCCATTGCTTTCGGTGATTTCAGACACAACCCGCACGGTGTAGGGGAACTTGTCCTTCTCCGGCAGCAGCGGATGAATGGCGCGCCAGGCAAGCTTGCCATGGCCCACTTCACGCCGCCCGGGGCTGCCCATGCGGCCCGTTTCATTCACCGAATAGGGCGGGAAGTTGTAGTGCAACATGAAATCTTCGCGGTATTCACCGGCCAGCGCATCAATCACCTGCTCATCCTGGCCGGTGCCGAGCGTCGCCACACATAGCGCCTGGGTTTCACCGCGGGTGAACAGCGCCGAGCCATGCGCGCGCGGCAGCACGCCCACTTCTGCCATGATGGGGCGCACGGTGCGCGTATCACGCCCGTCAATCCGCTTGCCGGTATCAAGGATGTTGTTGCGGACAACATCCGCTTCCAATTCCTTGAGCAAGCCCTTGGCCAGGCTCAGATCCGCGCCTTCAGCTTCAAGGGCGGCGATCACCTTCTTCTTCACCACGCCCACCTTATCCTGGCGGACCAGCTTTTGTATTTCCGTATAGGCAACGGCCATATCGGCGCGGCCCATTTCGGCGATGCGCTTCTTCAGCGTGATTTCAGCTTCCGAAGGCTCCGGCAGCGGCCAGGGTTCCTTGGACGCGACTTCAGCCAATTCAATGATCGCCTGGATCACCGGCTGGAAGGCCGCATGACCGAAGGTGACGGCGCCGAGCATGACTTCTTCCGTCAATTCGCTCGCTTCCGATTCCACCATCAGCACGCCTTCGGCAGTGCCGGCCAGCACCAGATCCAGCACGCTTTCCTTGCGCTGATCAGCCGTGGGGTTCAGCACATAGGCGCCATTGATATAGCCAACGCGCGCCGCGCCGACCGGGCCGAAGAAGGGAATGCCGGAAAGCGTCAGCGCGGCGGAGCAACCCACCAGGGCGACGATATCGGGATCATTTTCCAGATCATGCGACAGGACGGTAGCAACCACCTGGACTTCATTGCGGAAGCCTTCAGGGAAAAGCGGGCGGATCGGGCGGTCAATCAGGCGCGACGTCAGCGTTTCGAACTCAGAAGGCCGGCCTTCACGCTTGAAGAAGCCACCCGGGATCTTGCCGGCGGCGAAGGTCTTTTCCTGATAATTTACCGTCAGTGGGAAGAAATCCTGACCTGGCTTGGCGGAACGCGCACCAACAGCGGTGCAGAGCACAATAGTGTCACCCAGGCGGGCGACTACAGCACCATCGGCCTGACGGGCGATCTTGCCGCTTTCCAGAACCAGGGTCTTGTCGCCCCAGGCGATTTCCTTGCGGAAGTAATTTTCGAACATCGTCATCCTCTCGGGCGCTGGCCGATGCCAGCGCGAACCACGCGGCGCGCCCCTTTGGGCGACAGCGCGGCAGAAGGGGCCTGGTGGCCCCGGAATGCGACGCAAAGGGCAAAGACAGGAAAGGGCCGAGGATACTCGGTGGAGGGGCCGTTTTATCGGCGTCTCGGGCGGCATGGGGTGGGCCCATCGCGGATAGGCGCGACGGGAAGGCCGCCCATGTGGCCGGAAACGCCGCGGTGGTCCCTATCCGAAGCCACGACTTGAAGAACTGTCCTAACCCGCAGCGTGCGCGGCGGTTGGCGCCCCGGCTTCCGGCCGGGCAGCACCAGGGGCGCATATGGCGCGGATCGGGGGAAAATACCACAGGAAACTTGCGGGGGCGGGGCGAAAGCGGCGGCATTGGGCCGAAAACTGTACGTTTCCGAAGGGGAAGCGCTAGTTTTCAGGCTGGAAATCCACCGAGTGCGGTGAGAGGGCATGCCATGCGGAAGTTCTTGATCACACTCATATTGCTCTCGGGCTGCGCCTCGGTCGAGCAACAAGGGGGTCCGCCGGCAATTGCTCCCCCTTACCGCGCCGTGTTGGTCGCCGGCGATGCCAGCCTGCCCGTTTGGGATAACGCTGTTGAGGCGTTGCAGGACATCATGGCGCCTTCGCTTGCCCGCGGGCAGACAAAACGCTTCAGCGCCGCGCAGCCGATCATTGATCAAGGAAAGGCCCAACTGGCCACGAGGGAGGCGGTGGTCTCCGCCATCTCTGCGCTGCGCCCGGCGCCTGGCGAGGGCTGTCTGGTCTATGTGACCGCCCATGGAACGCAGCGGCAGGGCATTTTCCTGGCGGCAAGCGGCCAACATCTCACGCCCGCGATACTGAACCGCGCCTTGGATAGCGGCTGCGGTGATGCGCCCACGATTGTACTTGTCTCGGGCTGTTATTCGGGAATCTTCACCGAAGCGCCTATGGCAAAGCCCAACCGGGTTATCCTGACAGCGGCCAACGCGGATCGCCCAAGCTTCGGCTGCGGGCCGGGGTTTCAATATACGGTTTATGACCAGTGCCTGTTGGAAGCCACCCGCGGCGCGCATGATTGGCGCAGCTTGGCGCAAACCACCATGACCTGCCAGGATGATGGCCAAGGACTTTTGATTTTGAGAAGGGAGGAGGTCTAGGATGCGTTGCTCAACGGTTTTTCGTAGCAGCGGTGCACCACTTTATGGCACCGCAACTATTGGCAACGGTTACTTATTCCTTCCGGTGCCGATCCACGCATGGGGAGGAAATGCAATCAATGGAAGGTGGGCTTCCCCTGACATGCAAAAATTCATAGATGAAATAATAGAAGGAGGAATACGTGTCCGTCTCTACGACCCAAAGGAATTGCCAGAAGACCGAGCGTTTTTCTTCAGCAGAATGAAATATCCAGGAAACTTGATCGAAAATCTAAGGAATTTTGGCTTTAGGGTTCTCGATACCCCTGGAAATACACTCGTTTTCATATGTGTGCACGGTAAGCGTGATGCGTGCTGCGCCCTTTTTGGCCAAAATTCATTTGTAGAAGCGAGCAAAAAGTATAACAGAAAGGACGGGGTAGAGATATTTAGATGCTCGCATCTAGGTGGCGACAGGTTCGCTGGTACAGGAATCGTTTTTCCATCAGGCAATATGTACGGCAAGTTTGAGGGAAGCGATATCATTGATATCATCAAAAGTGAGTTGAATTTTAGGATACATCACGAAAAATTTCGAGGATGCGTTTTCGAAGATAAATCATCTCAGATCGTCCGCTACGCAGCGGCAAGTCTCCTTGGTGAATGCGAGCACCGCCTTCATATCGAAGTTACTCAAGACATAACGGTCTCACCAAACGGCGAAACAACGATTATTGCCACTATTAAAGAAAAAATATTTGTAATCCGACTGATAAACTTAGATTTCGAAATCGCTCCGGATTGTAGAACATTGGTAAAATCTGGAACCTCGATACAAAAATCTTTGGTGGTGCGTTGTATTGAGGAGAAAATGACTCGGTAAACTTTTCATATGTTACGTGTGTACGTCAGCGCGAAAACATGCGTGGCTTCCAGGCTTCCAACCCGCGTTACTTTGAAGGCGAAAATCTGCCCCGGCGGGCAACGCCGTGAGCCGCGACGGCAATGCCCGCAGATAGGCTTGGCATGATCGCACCATATATTTGCCGCCATCATCTTTCATGCTGACGCTTTAGGAGGACCCCATGCGGTCAGTTTTTCTTGCGATCTCGGCCCTCACGCTAAGCCTACCCGCTTTGGCGCAGGAAGCGCCGCGGCTTTTCCCAAGCCGTGATGTGGCTGTGACCTATCGTGTTTCGGGCGCCGGCCCCATGCAGGAGGTGACCATGGCCTGGGCGGCGGCGCCGCGCCTGATGCGCGTGGAACTGCCGGGCATGGGTTACACCATCGCCGATTTCGCCGGGCAGAAGGGTTTCATGGTCATGCAAATGCCCCAGCCCATGGTGATGGATATCCCCATGGCCCAGGCGGCGAGCCATGTGCGCGCGCTCGAATCCGCGCGCTTCACCAAGCTTGGGGCGGATCGCGTGGCCGGTGTTGCCTGCACCAATTGGCGCCATGAAGGACCGCAAGGTTCCGGCACCGGTTGCTTCACCGATGATGGGGTGATGTTGCGGTCCCAAGGCAGCGCCCAGGGCATGCAAGGCGCGCTTGAGGCTTTGCGCGTGACCTACGGCCCACAGGATATTGCGCGCTTCCAGCGCCCGGCAGGGGCGCCTTCCATGCAAATGCCGGGGGGTATGCTGCCGGGTCTGCCGCCCGCTTCGATGAAATAGGGCGCCAAAAAAGCAAAAGGGGGCCGGAGCCCCCTTCCTTATGCTGCCACCCCTGAAGGGTCAGCGTGCAATCCTTACCGACGCAGCCCAAGCCGGCCAATCAGCGTCTCATAGCGCTTCTGCTCCGTCTTCTTCACGTAATCAAGCAAGCCACGGCGCTGACCCACCATCACCAGCAAGCCGCGCCGGGAATGGAAAT
>JBILPX010000192.1:0-6199 GCA_044373565.1 Roseomonas sp. | reverse complement strand
CGCCGCTGGTCCGGCCGTGGCGCAGCAGGCCAGCCTGGCGCCTGCCATGCGCAATACGCGCTATGCGCCGGGCCGCTCCATCACGGCTGAACGGGAAGTCACCACTTATAATAATTTCTATGAATTCGGCAGCCAAAAAACCATCAGCGCCGCCGCGCAACGCATGCCCCAACGCCCCTGGACGGTGAAGGTGGAAGGCATGGTGGAAAGCCCGCGCGAATATGGCATTGAGGATTTGCTGGCCCGTATGCCGATGGAAGAACGCGTCTATCGCCTGCGCTGCGTGGAAGCCTGGGCCATGGTGGTGCCCTGGACCGGCTTTCCGCTTTCCGCGCTGCTCGCCGAAGTGAAGCCCCTTTCTTCCGCGCGCTATGTTGTGTTCCAGACCGCAACCCTGCCAAGCGTTATGCCTGGCCTGCGGCAAAGCTGGTACCCCTGGCCCTATACGGAAGGCTGCACCCTTGCCGAAGCCGCTAATGAGCTTTCCTTCATGGTGGTCGGCGCCTATGGCAAGCTGCTGCCGCCGCAAAATGGCGGGCCGATCCGTTTCCATCAGCCCTGGAAATACGGCTTCAAGGCCGGCAAGAGCATTGTGACAATCCGCCTGACCGATCAGCGCCCGGTTTCCTTCTGGGAGAAAATCCAGGCGCAGGAATACGGTTTCTGGGCCAATGTGAATCCTGCCGTGCCGCATCCGCGTTGGAGCCAGGCGCAGGAACGCATGCTGGGCACCGGGGAAAGCGTGCCGACGCTTTTGTTCAACGGCTATGGCGAATTCGTGGCGGACCTCTACACCAATCTGCAACGCGAAAGACTTTGGGCGTGAGCATGACATGCGCCTGATTGGCCTTGTCCTGGTGGGTCTGGCAGTAGAGATCTCCATGGCTATCGGTGGTGATCCGCTGGGGGCGGTGTTGTTTCGCCTGGACCCTGGCTTGCTCAATTTGGTGCAAGCCGTGGTGCAGCGCTATCTTCTGCCAATGATTTGGGACGACCTGTTGCTGCCAGTACTGGAAGCCCCCGCCTGGGTGGTACCGGCGGTCTTGGGTGGTGCCCTTTTCTTAATCGGCTGGAATCGCGCGCGTGGCTGATGCGCCGCTCCATCACAAGATTTTGCTGGTGGAGGATTCACCCTCATTAGCCACGGTCTATCAGGAATATCTGCGCGCTGGGCCTTACGATATTCGCCACGCGCATTGCATTGCCGATGCGCTGAAATTTGCCGATCAGGCCATGCCCGATGGCGTGTTGCTTGATCTGCGCCTACCCGATGGGGATGGGCTTTCGGTGCTGCGTGAATTGCGTGGGCGCGATCCGGACCTGCCCGTGGTGGTGATGACCGCGCATGGTTCGGTTACGCTTGCGGTGGAAGCGATGCAGGCGGGCGCATCTGACTTCCTGGTGAAACCCTTTGCGCCGGAACGGCTGACGGTGACAGTTGCGAATGTGATGGAACGCGCGGCCTTGCGCCGGCAGGTGGCGGTGCTGGCGGCGGGGGCGCCGCGCCAGGGATTCGCCGGCTTCATCGGCGCCGCACCCACCATGCAGGCAGTCTATCGCATTCTGGAAAATGCTGCGGCGTCTCGTGCGACGGTATTTGTCACAGGCGAGAGCGGCACAGGCAAGGAATTGGCGGCGGAGGCGTTGCACAGCATCTCACCACGCAAGGCCGGGCCGTTCATCGCCATCAATTGCGCGGCGATCCCAAAGGATTTGATTGAAAGCGAAGTCTTCGGCCATGTGCGCGGCGCCTTTACCGGCGCGGTGGCGGACCGCATCGGCGCGGCGCGGGCGGCCGATGGCGGCACGCTATTTCTGGATGAAATTTGCGAAATGGATTTGGCGCTGCAAGGCAAGCTGCTGCGCTTCATCCAGACCGGCACGTTTCAGCCGGTGGGCAGCGGCAAGCTGATGCAGACCGATGTGCGCTTTGTCTGCGCCACCAATCGTGACCCGCTGGAAGAAGTGCGCGCAGGGCGCTTCCGCGAGGATTTGTATTACCGCCTGCATGTCATCCCCGTGCCCCTGCCGCCACTGCGGGATCGTGGTGATGATGTACTGGCTTTGGCTGAGGCGTTGTTGGCGAAAAGTGCCACCGAGGAAGGCAAGCGCTTTCAGCGTTTTGATGCCGAAGCGCGCGCAACCCTGCTGCGCCACACCTGGCCTGGCAATGTGCGCGAATTGGAAAATGCCATTCGCACCGCCGTGGTGCTGCATGATGGGGAAGTGGTAACAGCGCCCATGCTGCCGGCCACGGTGCGGGAGGGCGGTGCGAAGCCTGTGCCTGTGCTCGCGCCTGCGCCCGCACCGCCACCGGAGCCGGAAAGCGCGAAGCCTGCATTGCCTCCGCTAACGTTACGCGCCGTTGAATCCACCAAGCGCATCCGCCCCTTGGCTGATACGGAACGTGAAGCGATTGAGGAAGCCGTGAAGCTCTGCGGCGGCAATATCGCCAAGGCGGCAGCGTTTTTGGGCATCAGCCCATCTACGCTTTATCGCAAACAGGAAAGCTGGCGGCGGCGTTAACTTGTTAGGGTAGCCCGAGCGCCGCGCGCGCCGCAGCAATCGCCTCATGCGCGGCTTCGGTCAAATCATAGCCTTCCAGTTCATGCGGCAGCGCCCAGGCGACCTCACGCACATCATCGCCGGCGCAGGCTTCACCTTCCAGCCAAAGTGCTGCGAAATCAATGATGGTGTAGTGATACAGCGCGCGGCCATCCTCATCCTGGTTGATGGCATCAAAAACATATGCAAGCGTCATCTGGCCCACTTCAATGCTGGTTTCTTCGCGCAATTCGCGCCGCGCGGCTTCCTCGGCCTTCTCCCCCACATGCTGCGCGCCACCGGGCAAGGACCACTGGCCGATGCGGGGTGGCTTGCCGCGACGGACCAGCAGCACCGCTTCTTCGCGAAAGACAATGCAGCCAATGCCGACCCAGGGGCGGTCAGGATATTCGCGCGGCGCGTTGCTCACCGTGGCACAATCGGCGGTTCAGTCGCGGGCGCGGGGGCTTCTTCCTGGCGGCGCAAATCCTCAAGCCGGGGGATCATGGCTTTTTCCTTCCATTGCCCGATTTGATAGACCCAGCCACGCCAGCGCGCATTCAACCGCGCCGCTTCCTCATCGCCCTCGGCGGCCAGCTTTACCCAGATTTCCTCGGCCTGCTTGCGCGGGCGGGCGATGATCGCGAGCCGATCGGTCAATTCAAAGCGCGTCTCACCCAACGCTTCGCCAGGCGCATCGGCTTCGCGCCGCACATCCAGAAAAGTCAG
The DNA here is from genome assembly GCA_044373565.1 of Roseomonas sp. Classification (GTDB taxonomy): domain Bacteria; phylum Pseudomonadota; class Alphaproteobacteria; order Acetobacterales; family Acetobacteraceae; genus Neoroseomonas. Next base: position 2,926 of record JBILPX010000192.1, on the reverse strand, counting down.
GAATTCGAAGCTGCGCGAAACCTCATCCAGGCTGATATCATCAGCGGGCGGCGCATCGGCGGGCGTTGTGATGGCAAGCTTGCCATCGGGCTGGCCTGAATGGGTCAGCACCAGCGCTTCCTCGCCCGTACGCGCAATCACAACGCGCTGCACGCGTTCGCGCGGTAGGTTGGCGATGTCTCGGTCAAGCCAAAGCTGCGGGTCGGCATCCACCGGAATGCGTCCCTCCGCGAGCCAAGCCTGGTTTTCATTCGGTCGCCGCACATAAGCGCTTTCCGGCACATTGCCCTGGGTGCGCACGCGCCGCCGGCCAATCACCAATTCCACCAGCGCCGCGCCTTGCGCATCCACCACGCGCAGCAGCGTAGAAGTGGCACCCGCGCGCATCGGGTCTTCCAGGCCGAGCCGATCAAACATCTCAGGATTGCCGGTGCGCGGTTCCATCAGGCGCAATTCCGTGAGCCCCGTCAGCAATTCGCGAAGCTTCTCCTGCCGGATCGGATAATCACCCTTGGTCGGCAGCACCCAGACATCACCGCGACGGATGATTTCAAGCGCGCCATCATGCCGGCGCACCTCAATCCGCGCGGCATTGCCAAGGCGCTGCGCAAGGCCCGGAAAGGCAAGCCCGCCCGTGCCCACTAGCGGGGCGGACGGCGCCGGTGGTTTGATCAGCAATGCACCGGCCATGGCAATGACCGCAGCGCTGCCCAGCAAAATCAGGGAACGTCTTTGCATGTCTGTTCCCCTTTTTCAGTGCCGAGCCGCGGCACGGCGGCGCGCGCGCAGAACACCCATGACCAGCGCCAGGATCGTCAGCAGCACCGGTACGGCAGCGATATTGAGGATGCGAAGCCGCGTTTCCAGCCCTTCAATATCCCGGCGCAAATCAAGCTGCACCGCGCGCAATTGCTGACGAGTGCGGAGAATTTCTTCCCGCGCGCTATCAATTTCCGCGCGTTGTTCGGCGCTGATCACGGCATTGGTCTGGCCGCGCTCAGCCCCACCCTGCGGGCCTTGGCGTAATTCGCGCAGGCGCTTTTCGGTCGCTTCCAGGCGCTGAGTCAGTTCACGTTCCGTCTGACGGAAACGCGCTTCGGCATCGCGGCGAATATCATCCACCACTTCAAAGGGCCGAAGCGATTCCCCGCGTGAGCGGAGCGAAATCAGCGCATCACCGCCGGCCATGGTATCCACAAGATTCGCAATCAGCGCGCCATTGTCGCTGAAAGGTGTGGCGACCTGTTGGCCAAAGAAATCCTGGACGCGCACCCAGAAGCGATCTTCCAGCACATCCGCATCATGGATCACGATGATATTGGCGGTACCTTCACTCCGCGCTCGATGCGCCGGGAAATTCGCCGGGCGTTCTGCGCCTTGCGGCGGCGCTGGTGGGCCATCCGGGAAGGCCGTGCTGACTTCACCGCGCAGTCGCGCTGCCAGCACGCGGGTTTGCCCATCGGGGCGGAAATCCGCCAGCAATTGCGTCGGGTTCGGGTTGTCGCGGACCTTCGCCGCATCCGCTTCCATGCTGCGCGGGCTTGAGGTGATGAGCGGGGTGAATTCCACCCGCGCGCCATCCTTCCGCCGTAGCAAACCCGCCGAGGCAAAAGTCACCTGATTAAGCTGCGCGGTCGCCACTTCCCCCTGCGCGATGGAATCGCCCTGGGTATTGAACCAGGCAACGTAATCCACCGCCTGCACCCGGTCCTGCGGATTGGCGCGCACACGCCAAGCGCCGCGCAAATCCAGCACTACTTTATCTGAAGGCGCTTCAATGCCCCAGGCATTGGTCAGGCGTTCCAGGCTGGATGCGGTATTGGCCGGCGGCCGGCCACCCGGACCAGGGCGCGATGCCTGGCCTTCGGAATGCGGATCAATCAGCAGGATCAGCTTGCCGCCACGCAGCACGAATTGATCCACGGCATATTGCGCCACGTCCGAAAGCCCTTGCGGATGCGCCAGAATCATCACCTGGATATCGTTTTCAATCACCTGCGCATCGAGCGGCACATCGCGCAAAGTGAAGAATTGCCTGAGGCTATTCATCACCGCGAAAGGCTGACCCATCGCGGCCTGACGCATCATCATCGCACGCGGGTCGCCATTCAAAGGCAAGGGCGACATCACGCCAATCACCGGGCGGCGCGGGTTGGAAAGCTCATAAACCAAGCGCGTCAGATCAAATTCCAGAAAGCGTTCGCGGTCCGGCTGGAAGAAGGGGATGTTGCGTTCATCATCCAGCAAATTCGCGCCAACCAGGCCGAAATAAACCTGCTCACCCGATTGATCCACCGGCACGCCTTGCAAGCCAAAAGCGAGTGCCCGGTCTTCGGTTTCGCTGAAGGGCTCAGGGTCCAGCACTTCAAGCCGCAGCTTGCCGCCGGCAACGGCGACATATTCATCCAGCATCGCGCGCACGCGTTCCGCATAGGCACCAAAGGCCGGGACGGCAGTGCCGAGCTTACGCGAATAAAACAGCCGCAGCGTCACCGGTTCTTGCAGGCCAGACAGCACGCTGCGTGTCCCATCCGACAGCGTGTAAAGTTTTTGTGCGGTGAGATCGAGCCGCGCGCGGGGCGCGAAACGCTCCACCAGCATATTGACGCCGATGGCAAGTGCCAGCGCCGCCACCACGCCAAGCGCAGAGGACCAGATTCGCCGCGTGCCGGGCTTTGCCTTCATTTGATCAGCCATGGTCTAGTCAGCCTTCCGGTGGTCAAGCACCACCGCATTCACAAAAAGCCAGAACCCGATGAAGGACGCAAAAAACACCACATCACGCAAAGCAATCACACCGCGCGTGAGGCCATTGAAGCGTTCCGTGAGCGATAGCGCGCGCGCGACCTCCGCCAATACCGGCATGCGCTGGCTCAGGAAATCCGTCACCAAAGCGCTGCCGGCGACAGCGAACAGGAAACAAACG
>JBILPX010000191.1:0-6220 GCA_044373565.1 Roseomonas sp. | reverse complement strand
TAGGCTTGTTTTATTACGCTTTCTATAGCCGTGCGTAGGAAAGCCACCGGCGTATTGTACGTACTGATGAGCACCGAAATAAGTGGGGGATTTTTTTTTAGTGCTGCCGTTGCGGCGACAGGCAAAGAGGTCAATAATTGAGGTTCAACTTCCTTAATCCATGAGGCATAGCTGCCCGCTTTTCTGGAAACACTATACGCTCCCGTCAGTATCTGGCGGATTTGTGTGAATCTCCCTTGCCGGATTAGGCGCATTCCAGTTTTCAATACGCTCAGAAAGCTGCGTCCGGTGAACAAACGCTGTTTAATTAGCAAAATTGATAAACGCAATGCAAGCTCTATACCTCCAATAGATCTAACAGTGCCTTCATCCAGGCGAAAACAACAGGGACGATCCGCTGGCTTGAAACTAAGAGAGTATGCTACGGAGGGAAGATTTATTAAATGGCGCACTTTACCGCCATTAGAGATAGATAACGCCTCGATTCTGTCTCTCGCTCCCTTGCCATGATTTTCGACAAGAAAGCATGATTGCAGCTTGACTCCATCAAGAGATTTCACCTTGAACTTAAACAAGACCCACCCATTAGCATGTCCCTCCTGATAAAAAATGGAAAATAGTGGATCGTTTGCGTCTGATTGCCAAACATTCGACTGCCCCGCCATGTTGCTCAAAGATTTTTCGGACATGAAACGAAAGCGCCGAATACCTAGCAAAGACCGAGCGACTTGGCGAAGATTCTCTAAAATTCTCAGTATAATGAAGAACTCCTTTGGATAGCCAGCTTTTCCAAGGTGTTTTGGCGTTCGAAAACTAAGTTCATTTTAGCTTGTGAATCCTCGTTTTGTACAGGGAAGGCGCTTGTCTGTCATTTTCGTTTTTGCGATTTTGGCATGGTTTTCTACAAGAGGGCCGTTCGTTGGGTATTTCTAACGACTAAAGGCTCGTTCTGATCCTTGCCCCGTAGCATAAAGTGAGGTTTATATGGCACAGTCATTTTGCCCCAAAAAGCTAGGGTTTTCAAAACGTGCTTCCCTACCAACTTTCGGCCGTCTCGGCAGACATCAGTTCCCATGAGCGTGTGGCCCATAGCCTTGCCTCGCGCTCTCCGTCGCGCTTTGTCCGGCGTGTAGCGGAGGTCCTTTGGGAAACTGGCACGGCAGCTTTCCTTGATCTCTTCGCGCCGCAACAACCTGAAATCTTCGAAGCCTCAGATGGCCAAGCTCCCCCCACGTGCTCCCTCGCCCTTTATCTCCATTGGTCCCCAGATGGCCGCATTTCGCCCATGGTACGCCGGCAGGTTAGGCTCTGGCGGGAAGCCGGGTTTGCCTGTGTTTTCATTACCAATGCCGCCCCGCCGGCGGAAGATTGGGCGGCCATTGCGGCGGATGCCGTGCTCCGCATCCGCCGCGCAAATATCGGGCGGGATTTCGGCGCCTGGCGGGATGCCGCGGCCTTTGCCCTGCAACGCTTTGGCACCCCGCAGGAATTGCTTTTGACGAATGATAGCATTCTTGGCCCCTTCCTGCCCTTGTCCCCGCTGTTGGATGCCTGGCGCGCGAGGGGTCATGGTTATTTCGGCCTGACTGAAAGCCTGGGCGGCGCGGCGCACCTTGGTGGCGGGGCGCATCTTCAATCCTATGCGTTGCTTGGCCGTGGTGAGAAAGCGGTTGCCGAGATGCTCGGCAACCTAGCCGCGCTCAAGGATAGCCGCAGCAAATGGCAAGTAGTGCGCCGGGGCGAAATTGGCCTGACCCAGCGGATGGTCCGTGCGGGGGTGCCATGCTGGGCGCTATTTGGGCAGGAAAGGCTTGCTGCCCTGGCAAGTACCGCAACGCGTGAAAGAATCGCCCCTCGCTACAGCAGCGCGGAAGCCTTCGCCCGCGTGCCCTTCAACCCATGCCATCATTTATGGCGGGAATTGGTGGAAGGGATGGGCTACCCTTATCTGAAAACAGAACTCATCCGCCGTAACCCCGGCAAGCTTCCAGGCGTCGAAAACTGGCGGGAAGTGGTGCCTGCAGCGGAATTGCCGATGATTGAAGAACATTTGGCAATGATAGGGCCGTAGCGCGCGCCCGCGATGCAATAGATTGGTTGGGGCGCCAGGATTCGAACCTGGGAATGGCGGTACCAAAAACCGCTGCCTTACCGCTTGGCGACGCCCCATCCGCGCCGCGTATTAGCCTTCAAAGGGCGGCGCCGTGAAGCCCCCCTCCCCAACACCACCAGGCGGGGGGCAGGGCCGCCGCTGCTGAAGCCGCTGCAGCCGCATTCGGAAATACCCCAAAGCAGGTAGCGCCCGAGCCACTCATGCGCGCCAAAAGGCAGCCGGGGCTTGCGGAAATTGCCGCCAAAACCTCAGCAATTGGCGGGCAAAGGCTGATCGCGGGCGCCTGCAAATCATTCGCCAGCGCGGCCAGATCCGCCGCCATGGCAGCAGCACTGCCCCAGGCTTCCGGCAGGCTGGCACGCGCTGAAAACCCGCCCGCGCGCGCGCGAAACACCGCCGGCGTCGCCAAAGCCTCACGCGGATTCGCGAGTAAAAGCCCAAAGCGCGGCAGGCTGGGCGCGGCGCTCAGCACTTCCCCAACGCCTTCCATACGGGCGGGGCGGGACCCCACACATACCGGCACATCCGCGCCGAGCTTCGCGCCAATCGCGGCCAGGCGCGTTTCCGGCCAATCCAGGCCCCAAAGCTGGTTGAGCGCACGCAGGCTGGCCGCTGCATCAGCACTGCCCCCACCAATACCACTCGCAACCGGTAGGCGCTTCAGCAAGTGCAGCAGCGCATGGTCTTCCACCCCCGCCATCATGGCCAATGCCCGGGCCGCGCGCAGCACCAGATTATCGGGTTCCGCCGCCAGCGTCCCGCTTTCCGCGCCCTCAATGGCAAGGGACAATATCTCCCCGGACCTAGCGCTGACCGTATCGCCCATGCCAGCAAACACGACCAAGCTATCCAGCAGATGGTAGCCATCCGCGCGGCGCCCCGTGACATGCAGGAAAAGATTGACCTTGGCCGGAGCCGGCTCCGAGATTTTCAGCGCCGCGTCTCCGCGCTTGGTTGGGCGGCAAGGCCATTGGCGACCTTGGCTTCGATCTTCGGCCCCTCATCGCCCTCTGGCTCCAGCATCAGGGCGCGGCGCCATTGAAACAGCGCTTCCCGCCGGCGGCCCTGCGCCCAATAGGCATCGCCCAGATGGTCATTGATCACGCTGCTTTGCGATTCAAGCTCGACCGCCTTTTCCAGCCAGCGCACCGCGCCCGGAATATCGCCCAGCTTATACAGCGCCCAACCTAGGCTATCGGCGATATTGCCATCATTCGGGCGAAGCTCCACCGCGCGTTCCAGCATGCGCCGCGCTTCGACCAAATTCTGGCCGAGTTCCACCCAGCTATAGGCCAGGTAATTTAGCACCAAAGGCTGTTCAGGGTTGAGGCTAAGGGCACGCTGAAAATCCGCCTCGGCTTCTGGCCAGCGTTTAGCGCGTTCCAGCGCAATGCCGCGGGCGTAGAAAAGCGGCCAATGCACCACAACGGGTGCCCCAAGCCGGCTGATCGCCGCATCATAGGCGGTGATGGCCGACGCCCAATTCTGCCGACCGCGATACAAATCCCCAAGCCGCGCCATGGGCTGATAGGCGCGCGGGAATTGTGTGGCGAGGCGGCGCAGCTCTGCCTCGGCTTCAGGCACCCTGTCCAGCCGATCGAGCAAACCCGCGCGGCGCAGCGCCAGCACCGGGGCGAAGGGATCAGCAGGGTCGCCCCGCCCCAGCAGCGCCAGCGCCGCTTCAAGCTGGTTTTCGTCACTCAGCGCGTCAGCGCCGGCCAGCAGCGCCGGCCCGTAGCGAGGGCGCAACTGCATCGCGAGCCGCACCAGCGCCAGCGAAAACTCCCCAGCCTGAGGCCCGCGCAATGCCGTCGCCAAAGCCAAATAGGATTCCGCCATGCCTTCAGTGGCCGATGCCACCACGCGCCGTGTTGCCACCGCGTCTCGCCCGCCGGTTTCGGCAAACAGCCCGGCATCATCATGGCCTCGGCCCAGGCGATCCAGCAGGCGCTCAGCTTCGGCTGCCTGGCCGGCGCGCATCAGAATACCGGCCATGGTGCGCGTCAGCGGCAGGCCGGGCGTGGCGCTATCGGCCAGCGCAATGCGCACCAGACGTTCAGCTTCGCGCGGGCGTTCCGCGATATCGGCGATCAGGGCGCCATGCAAAGCGTAAATGCCGCGCTGCCGGCCGGTTTCCGTGAGTGGGCGCAGCGTGGCCAGCGCCGCATCTGTCTGCCCACGGCCCTGCTGCGCCCATGCCAGCAGTAAGGGCTGTAGAATGGCGGAAAGCCCCTGCCGCGGTAGGGCGCGGAAGCGCTGTTCGGCCCGGTCATAGCGCCCGGCCTGCGCATCCTGCCCGGCCAGCAACATGGCCGCCAAGGGCTCATTCGGGATCACGCGCGCAAGCCGCGCTGCATCAGCCCGCCCATCAAGCAAGGCAGCGATGAAGGCGCGCTGCACGACCTCAGGCTCACTGGGATCAAGCCGAAGCGCCTGGATCAGGCTATCGGCAGCGTATTTCGTATCGGCTTCATTGGTGGCGAAACGCCCGGCCAGATAGGACCCGAAGGCGCCGGTCACTTCCGGCGCGGCCCCGCGGAGCGCAGGGCGGTGCATAGTGTCGCCTGCCGCACAGGCGGAAAGCAGCGCGGCGGCAAGCAGCCAAAAGCGGTGGGGCGGGAAGAAGAAAACCATTGTTACTACCTAGCCCCTCATTCCCGCCAAACCAAGGCCTGTCCTGCCTATTCCAGGGTAATGCCAGCACCACGGATCACGGCGCCCAATTCTTCCACCTCGCGCCGCGCCAGCGCATCTAATTCCGCCAGCGTCATTGCCTTGGTAGTGGCCCCGCCCGCCTGCGCCCTTTCCCGCACGGAAGCCTGTTCTGCCACCGCATTGATCACAGCATTCAGCCTTTCCTGAATGGGCCGAGGTGTGGCGGCTGGCACGGCAAAGCCGAACCAGGCATCCAGCGTAAAGCCAGGCAGGCCGGCTTCGGCGGTGGTGGGCACATCGGGCAGGCCCGCGGCGCGCTGAGCACTCGCAATCGCAAGCGCCTTAACGCGGCCGCCTTGCACCAGGGCAATGGCCGAAGATGGCGTGGTGATGAATAGTTCGACGCGCCCACCGGCCACATCCTGCAAAGCCGGGGCGGCGCCGCGATAGGGCACATGCACCATCTCGGCCCCAATGGCGCGGCTGAACAGCACGCCGCCCACATGCTGGATGGAACCATTGCCGGAAGATGCGTAATTCAGCTTGCCTGGATTGGCGCGCGCATGGGCGATGAATTCCTGAAGCGTATTCGCGGGCACGTTAGGCCCAACAATAATCGCATGCGGCGCCATGGTTGCCATCCCAACCAGCGCCAAATCCTTGATGGGATCCCAGGTCAGGTTCTTCATCATCGCCGGGTTGCCGGCGTGATATCCATTATATTGCAGCAGGATCGTATGCCCATCGGGGGCCGCCCGCGCCACTGCATTGATTGCAAGGTTGCCATTGGCGCCGGGGCGGTTTTCCACGACCACCGGCTGGCCGAGCCCCTGGCTCATGGCTTCTTGAAATAGCCTGGCGGCGAAATCCGTCCCCCCGCCTGGCGGATTGGGCACCACCACGGTGATGGGCCGGTTCGGGAAGGCAGGCTGCGCCTTCAGGCTGGCGGGTGCGGCCAACAAGGTGCTGGCGGCAAACAGGGTGCGACGCGTGAGGCGCATAAGGTTTTCTCCCAGAAAAATCATGCTTGGCGCCCTTCTAGCACCCCAGCCCACCCCGTCCATCTGGTCCCGCGCGCCAAGGCCGATTAGTCTCACCCCATCAAGCAATGAAAGCCGGAGGAAGCCCACATGACCTACCCCAATGTCCAATTGCACGTGAATGGCGAATGGCGCGCCGCGCGCAGTGGCAAGACCATCAATGTGCTGAACCCAGCCAATGAGGAGGTGATCGGCACGGTCGCCCATGCCGAAAAGCCCGATCTGGATGAGGCGCTGGCCGCCGCCGAGAAAGGCTTTGCGATCTGGAAGAAGGTCTCGGCCTATGAACGTTCCAAGCTGATGCGCAAGGCCGCTGATCTGGTGCGCGCACGCGCTGATGACATTGCGCGGCTGATGACGCTGGAACAAGGCAAGCCGCTTGGCGAATCCTATGCGGATATCATGGCGGCTG
>JBILPX010000190.1:0-6225 GCA_044373565.1 Roseomonas sp. | reverse complement strand
GGAAGCCTCGGCTGGCATTGCCGCCGGGACGCTTTCCCCCGTGGCGCTGACGGAAGCCGCGCTCGCGCGGATTGCAGCGCTTGATCCGAAGTTGAACGCCTTCATTACCCTCACCGGTGATCGCGCGCGCCGCGCGGCGGCGGCGGCTGAGGCTGAAATCAAGGCCGGCAAAAAGCGTGGGCCGCTGCATGGCATTCCTTATGCACTCAAGGATATCTATGATGTGGCGGGGGTCCGTACCACCGCGCATTCCAAGCTACTGATTGACAATGTTGCGAAGGGGGACGCCACCACCACCGCCAAGCTGGAGGCGGCCGGCATGGTGCTGCTGGGTAAGCTCTCCACGCATGAATTCGCCCGCGGTGGGCCCACTGATGCGCTGCCCTTTCCCAATGCAAAGAACCCCTGGAACACTGAACATTTCGCGGGTGGGTCGAGCAGCGGTTCAGCGGTGGCGGTCGCTTCCGGCATGGTCGGGCTTGCCATGGGCAGCGATACGGGCGGTTCCATCCGCCTGCCCGCTACTTTCTGCGGCTTGGTTGGGATGAAAGCGACCTATGGCGTGATCAGCAGGCGCGGTGTGGTGCCGCTTTCCTTCACGCTGGATCATGCCGGGCCGCTGACACGGACGGTGGAAGATTGCGCTTTGGCGATGCAGGTGCTGGCCGGGTATGATCCGGGTGACCCTGGATCGGCACGTGAAGCCGTGCCTGATTACAGCGCCGATTTGCAGAAGGGTGTCGCGGGGCTGACCATTGGCCGGGCGCGCGCTTACGATACTGAAGCGGGCGTTGATGCGGAAATGATGGCAGCCGTGGATGCGGCGGCTGAGCAATGGCGCGCAATGGGTGCCAAGATTGTTGACGTTTTGCTGCCCAGCAAGCAGCGCATGGATGCCTGTATTCAAACCATCCTATTGGCGGAGGGTTTCGCCATTCATGGCGAATGGCTGCGCACCCGACCGCAGGATTATGGCCGTGTCACGCGCGAACGCCTGATGATGGGCGCTTTCGTCACCGGCGGCGAATATGTCCAGGCGCAGCGCCTGCGCCGCATTATCACCGCCGAGGTGGATGCGGTTCTGGCCGGCTGTGATGCGATTTTATGCGCGGGCAATCCCTCTGCCGCGCCGCGCGTGGTGGATGTGGATGAGGGGCCGTTCCGCCGATCCCACCCGATAACCGGCCCCTTCAACGCCACTGGCCATCCGGGGCTGGCGCTGCCCTGCGGTTTTGCCGCTTCCGGACTGCCGCTTGGGTTGCAACTGATCGGGCGGAGTTATGGGGAAGCCATGCTGCTGCGCATCGCTCAGGCCTATGAACAGGCGGCGGGGTGGGTCAAGCGGCAGCCTGCTTTGCCAGCGTGACACCCGCCACGCTCACCGCGCTTTCCGGCACGGCGGCTACCTGCACCGGGATCGGCCTCGCGCGCTTTGCCTATGTGCCGCTGTTTCCGGCCATGATCGCGGCTGGCTGGGTGGATGGCGCGGAAGCGGGCTTGCTCGGTGCGCTTAACCTGACGGGTTATCTGATCGGGGTTGGGGCGGCGCGCGCCTTGGCGCGGCGCATTACCGTGCCGCGTGCGCTGGATGTTGGCATGGCATTCGCGGTATTGGCATTTGCCGCTTGCGCTTGGCATGGCGGCTTGGCCTGGCTTGGATTTTGGCGCTGCCTTGCGGGCATTTCGGGTGGCATGTTGATGGGCTTGGCGGGGCCTTCCGTGCAGGCGGTGACGCCGCCAGAGCGTAGGGGCCGCGCCGGGGGTATGGTGCTGTTTGGTGTCGGCGGCGGCATTACACTTGGCGCCGTGCTGGTGCCGGTCCTGCTGCAAGGTGGCGTAGCGCTCGCTTGGCTTGGGCTTGCGATCGTGGTCTTGCTGCTTTGGTTAGTCATGCGCTCGCATTGGCCGCGCCCGCCAGCGGCGGAAACCGCCCCAGAAGGTGGCGCACCGCCGGCTTATGGCATCACCATCGCCTATGCGCTGTCCGGCGCGGGGTTAGTGCCGCCAATGCTCTACCTTTCGGACCTCGCGGCGCGGGGCAGGGGGCTTGGGGTAGAATTGGGCGCGGGCATGTGGGTGCTGTTTGGCCTGGGCTGCATCAGCGGTGCCCTGCTGGGAGGTCGCGCGGTGGAGCTTTGGGGCGGCCGCCGCGCCATCCTTATCTGGATGGTGATCCAGACCGTGGCTTTGGCGCTGGCATTACCTCAGCCGCTTTGGGTACTGGTGCCGCTTGGACTAGTTTCCGGCTTTGCCGCGCTTGGCATCACTACAGTCGCGCTGGCCGCTGCCCGGGAGAGGGCCGGCGCCTTAGCCGGCGTGATCTGGGTGCGCGTGACGGCGGGCTTTGCCGTGGCGCAGGCCGTGGCTGGTTTTGCCTTGGCGGCGCTATTTCGCGCAACCGATGAAAGCCACGCTGCGGTATTTGCGGCGGGGCTGGTACTGACACTTGCGGGTTTGGTTGTGGCCTGGGCGGATTGGCGCTGGCGCTGGAATTAATTAAACCCGACCGCGCGTGACCAGCCGACCTGGCTTTTCCCCGGTTGCTCCCTTGCCGGCGACAAAGGTGGAAATACCATTGGCCCAGACTTCCTCGATCCCCGCGCTTTCCTGCTTCGGGTTTTCAAAAGTTGCGCGGTCAATCACTGTATCTGGGTCGAACATTACCAAATCCGCGTAAGCGCCTTCGCGGATCACGCCACGATCCACCATGCCAAAGACGGCCGCTGGGCGACCGGTCATTTTATGCACGGCGGTCTCAAGGCTGAACAGGCGCAATTCGCGCGCATAAAGGCCCAGCACACGCGGGAAAGTACCCCATAGCCGCGGATGCGGATGCGCATCATGCGGAATGCCATCCGAACCAATCACGGACATGGGATGCGCCATGATGCGGCGCACATCGGCTTCATCCATCTGGAAGGTGATCTGGCCCGCGGGCAGTAGGCGTTCGGCCGCCATGCGGATATCCGTATTCCAGCCGCGCGCAATGTCAGAAAGATACTTGCCAGCCATTTCCGGATGCGGGACGGACCAGGTGATGATCACCTTCACATCATCGCGCAACCGATCTGGCATCAGCACGGTGGACCCCGCCGGATAGGGATAGACGTCAAAGCAGACTTCCTGGCTTTGCGCATAAGCATCAATCAGCGCGAGCGTCTGGTTCGAACGCCCGTAATTCTCCGGCATCGAGCATTTGTGGTGGCTGATCCAAACCGGGCAGCCGACACGATCACCAATTTTCAGCGTTTCTTCGATGGAAGCGCAAACACCATCCGCCTCATCGCGCATGTGTGTGACGTAAATGCCGCCATAGGCGCGCAAAGGTTCCGCAACAGCGATCACTTCTTCCGTAGTCGCATGCATATTCAGCGGATAGTAAAGCCCGGTTGAAAAGCCCGAAGCGCCTTCCGCCAAGGATTGCTTCACGCGCAGCCGCATGCGTTCGATTTCGCCATCATTGGCAACGCGCATGACATCGCCATCCATGGCTTCCACGCGCATGGTCTGGTGGCCAACCAGCGCATAGGTATTCACTTCCGAGCCCAGCTTCTTCAGCTCATGCGCGTAATCGCCGAAACTATCGAAGCGCCACCAGCCATCTTCGCCAATCAGGTCAAGCGGCGGCGGTGGGCGCTTGGTGAAGCGCGCGGGTGAAAGGCTGACACCGCAATTGCCAACCACCACGGTTGTCACACCCTGGCTGATCTTGCAGGTCATGCAGGCGGGGCCACACAGAACGGCGCGGTCATCATGTGTGTGGCTGTCAATGAAGCCAGGCGCCACGGCCTTACCGCCCGCCAGGACTTCCCGGTCCGCACTCGCGCTGGCCAAATCACCCACCGCCACAATGCGGTCGCCAGAGACAGCGATATCCCCACGCCGGCTTGCGGCGCCCGTGCCATCAATGATGGTCGCATCGCGGATGATCAGATCGCAGCGGAGAGCCATGGCGCAGTCCTGGGGTGGGATGTTGCTAATTGACGCATCATGACGTAGTGGCCGGCTTCAGGAAACCCCATATCCTGGCCATGGCCTTGCGACGCCTTATTTGCGGCGTGCGGGCGCAGGCGCCGCCAGTTCCATGGCCTTTTCCGTGCCGAGCAGTATTTCGGCAATACGGATCACGTCATGGCGTTGCAGACCCCCGCCATCCAGCGCATTCATGATGGCCTTCAGCTTCTGCACATAGGCCAGCCGAAGATTGTCAAAACCATCAAGGAAGCCAGCCCGTCGCCCTGCTTCGTCCAGCCGGCGAAGCGCCCGCGCCAGGTATTCAATATTGAGAACGACCGCTGCGCGTCGCTTTGCATTGGGGTCATTGAGTGCTGGCAGGAATTGCCGGTCATAAATTTTCTGGGTGGTTTCCATAATCAAGGTGGAGAGATTTCGCAGGAGTGGCGCAATCACTGCACGTCTATCACTGCCTCGCCCCGCCGGCGCAGTTTCCAGTTCCTTGAGCAGTGCGATGTATTCCTCGGCCATATGCGCGGCGCGCACGGGGTCTTCGGCAGGCAGCGCTAGCACGGGATTGCGCTGCAATTCCGCAAGCTTGTCGTCGGCGATATTGCCAGCAATCGGGGAAAGCCTGGCAGCGATCGCCAGTACCGAACTAGGGCTTTGGGCGTCATTCAGAAGACTTGCCAGGGCCAAGCCAAAAATAACCTGTCCTTCCTGCGCTGGTCCTTTCAGTGCGGCGCTGAAAAAGCGGCAAGCTTTGCTTCCCAAATCGCCTCTGCGTTTCGCCAAATCCCAGCCGCGATATCGAGCAACTCCCGGCATTGGGAGGCACTAAGCTCAGCGCCCGGCACGCCATTTGGAAGGGTCAGGGATGGAGCAAGGCGAGCGGCTTCAGCCCAGAGCGTTCTTCCCGCGGAATCCACCTGCAAGACATCAAAGAAATTACGACCGCCGAGATTGGCAGAAATTTCTTGAGCTGCCACGCCCATTGCCTCCCGGATCGCGTCCGCGATGGGCTGCAAGGCGGGTCGCGGGAATTTTGCGCTGCCTGCGCTCCATTCCTTCATTGGCACGACAGCGCCATCGAAAGGCAGAAAAAGGATACGCGCGAAGGTGATGGGCCGAGGTAGTCGCAGCAACTTGAGTCGCGGACGCGCTGCTTCGATGATGGGATCGAGCATGGATCGTGATGGTACAGCTTCAAGTACAGCGACCACCTGCTGCAGCACGGTGTCGGAGGCCAGGGAAGTTCGTTTTGAAATGCGTGAAACTGCGTCTTCGCCATCTTTCGCGTCATCTGCACCCTGAGTGAGAGAGCGGGTGGAATGCACCAGATAGGCTTCGCGCAGCTTCCTTGCTTCCGCAGCCAGGGATGCACCATGCTTGCCGGTCAGTAGCGTTTCGTTGCGCGCGGTGAATTCCAACGGGCGGAAACGGCGCCAATCCGTGCCCTTGATGCTGGTGGCCTGTTCCTGACGAAGCTTTGATGCGCCCTCAGGAAAGGCGCTCCAACCCTCCACTTCCTTGGGTAGGGTCGGCACCAAATGGCTCATTTCCCAAAAACACGCTTCGCGATCTGAAGGTTCTGATTGTCGCCACAAGGCAATGATGATGTCCCAGCCATCCAGCAACCATTGCGGGCGGGATGCACGGCGCAGCACTGAGGCCTGATCGCGCTGCCAGGCGCGCAGCAGGATGGTGGTATCATCAAGTACCCGATCAAGTTCATTGATCGCAGCCTGGGTACAAATCAAGGTAAGTTTGGCCTTGCGCAGCAGGAACTCTGCCCGAAGCCCGCGCGCATTGTCACGGCGGGGTGCGACCCATTGATCAATTTCTTTGATGAATGATTGCAACTCTGCCATCGCCACCCGATTGTGCCCGGTGATCGAGTCGTTATGTTTGCCGAGAGGCATGAAAACGCCTGCAAGGGCCTCGATCGCGGCTTCCACAGCTTCCGTCGTCATGGAATAGCGCTTGGCGATGCGCGCGACTGCCTTGCCGATGCGGGGGCGAAGATAAATCAGGCTTTCCTGTTCCGGTGGCACTTTTGCCTCGGCCGGAAGTTCGGTACGTCGTATGAGGTCTGTCAGCAGAAGGAAAAACATACGTCGCAGAGCGGTGGTATCGGCGCCCTTCTGATCTTCTGCCCAGGCTGCGGCGGCGCGCCCGCGCCAGCCTTCTGCGGCGATGGCGATCATGACCTCGCGTATTTTGCCTGGCGCAAAATCTGACGCTTCCTGCAATTTTTGCCAAAGCGCCCCA
>JBILPX010000189.1:0-6230 GCA_044373565.1 Roseomonas sp. | reverse complement strand
TAATGGTTTTCGCCATATCCACTTCTTCTAGGCTGCTGAGCTGAAGCGTCAGGCTTATGCTGACGCTTTCGTGGCGTGACGCCATGCTCTGCAGCCGCGCCTCGGTCAGGCCAAGCGATCCTCGCTCAAGCGCCAAGGCATCTACGGCGGACTCAAACCCTTTACGGACCGTTGAAACAAAGGTCGTGTAGTCATTGCCTAGCTGAGCTTTTTCAGACGTCAAGCCTGCAATACTGGCCAGGCCGCGCAGCAGGTCACGGGCCCATGACCCGGTCGTTTCCCCGGTACTTGTTATGGCGGCATTACGATTAGCGTGAATGCCATATTCAACATGGCCATTGTCATTGCCAAGGATGTCGGTTCGCGCCTCTGTGGCGCCGGCACCAGTGGAAAGAAAAACCGAGAAAGGCGTTGTACCCACAGCATTCGATTGTGCCAATGACTTGGTGGCATTTGTGACACTTGTCACATTTGACCCGTTAAGCGAGGCAACCTGAGCTTTTATGGCAGAGCCCATGCCGCTTGTTGCGATTGCCTGCGGGTTTGGGATGGGCGGGTTACGAGAATCGGAACCACTGAAAAGATATTCACCATTGAACTGTTCGTTCAGCAGGGTTGCTACCTCGGCCATGGCGGCTTCGGCCTGGGCGGCCTGGATTTGGATTTCCTCGGGCTTGGCGCCCCCCAAAAGCTTGGCAGTGTTGGCTGTGAATTTGTCGGCTATTGCGCCAATGCGATCCAGGGCATTTTGGGAAACCCTGACCTTGAAAAGCGTCTGATTGATCGTGGTTTGATAGTTTTCACGCCGGCCGATTTCGCCGCGAAGGTCTATGGCTTTCGGCGTATCCGAGCCAATCGCTGCATAGGTTTTTCCCTTGCGACCAGTGGAAATCTGTTCACCAAGAACGGTAATTCGGTCGCGCAGCTGGGTAGCGTTATAGCTGATCCGTGCGGTCAGATTGATATTGGTCATGGCTTACCGTACCGCTTCAAAGAGAGTGGTCCACATACTCTGCGCCGTAGTCATGACCCGCGCATTCGCGGCATAGGCGTTCTGCAACTGGATCAGAGACGCCATTTCACTATCCACATCCACCCTGGATTCGCGGTTAAACCGCGCCTCCAGCCCATCAATGAACTGCTTTGCTGTTTCAAGTGCGCTGGTTGCTGCTGCGCTGTCAGAGGTTTGGGAGGCAGTGACGAGCGCGCTGTAATCCTCAATGGTACGCGGCGAGCCAAAGGGGCTGGAAAGCGTCCCATCCGGGCCGAGACCACTTGTGGCAAAACCACCCCAACTTGCGCCGGAAGCACTTTTTTCACCGAAGGTAAAGCTTAGGATGCGGTCAATCAGGGTAACGAAGCCGGCCGGGCCACCCACGGGGTTTGGCGTGAAGCTTGGTGGCCCCGTAAGTGTTTCCGTACCATCACGCAGCAGCCGGATGTCGGCGCGCACAGCAGAATTAACCTGAATCCGATTGGCGAAACCGACTTGCGCACTGCCAGCATAGGCCAGGTTAGGGTCAGGCACCGTACCGTCAGAATTGGTGAAAAGCCGCAAGCCCTCCGCCCGGAAACGGTCAGCGAGTTCTACGGCGGCAACGTCAAGCTCCGCCTGATAGCGGGGCAGGGTCTGATCACGGAGTGTGATAGATTCACCAATCGTTCCACCGATCAAATGGCGCGTGACATCCATGCCACTCATTGTGATGGCCGGAATCGTGCTCGGCCCACCGTAAAAACCATCCGGCGCAATGACCGCACCTTGTACTGAGAAGATATCGCCTTCTTTCTGCATAGGAATGGTGATGCCGCCCGCGCCCAAAAGCAACAGGCCACCATTGGCCTGGCGAATGGGCTTCACTTCCAACAGCCCACTCAACCTGGAAAGTGCGACATCAAGCTTATCTTCAACATCGGCAGTGGGCATGCCAGAGCCGGTACGATCCAGAACAGTTTCTCTCAGTACAGCGATTTCACGAAGTGTCGAATTCATCTGTGCGACTTGCTGCACAATGCCATCATGTGCTGCTTGGCGGGCTTCTACGACCACCCTGGAGACATCACTAAAGAGCGCCACAATATTTTGCGCTGCATTCAATACAACGGCCTGCTGTTTGACCACCTGAGCTGGGTCAACCCGGAGTTCGATAAAGCTGGTGCGCAATCTGGAGACCAAATCACCAAGCGCTTCACCTTTTGCCGGGTCACCATGCGCTTCATTGATGCGGGACAAGACATTATCCCGCAATTCCGCTGCTGACTTCGCCGAACGGCGCTTGTTCATTTCATTCGCGAGCGCGGTATCCACGTCACGCATCGGGCCAAGGCTACGTACGCCCATGCCTTGACCATTGACGGAAAGCGCATCACCAACGATGCGCTTTCGCGTATAGCCTTCAACTTCGGCATTCGCCACATTATCCGCTGCGTTGGAAAGGGCGCGCTGCGTATGCAGCAGTCCCGATCGTGCAATCAGCAGCGCGGCGTCAATGCTCATGTCTCAGTGCCAATCAATGATGCGTCATGCGGCCTTAGCGCCGCATATTCAGCGTTTCTTGCAAAAGCTCATCTACTGTCGTGACGATCTTCGAATTAGCCGAATAAGCGCGCTGCGCCAGGATCAGCTTGGAAAATTCAGTGGCGATATCCACATTAGAACGCTCAACAGCGCGCGTGGACAGAAGCCCTGCACCGTCTTCACCGGCTTCCACAATGCGCGCTTCGCCGCTTTCCGTGGTACGCAGGAAGGCCTGACCGTCCAGATGTTCCAGCTTATCCGCATCCTTGAACACCGTCACCGGTACCCGCGCTACAATGCGGGACTGGCCATTGTCATAATTAATCCGCACATCACCATTTTTCTGCGTGGTGACCGAGGAGAAAGAGCCGAGCGGAATACCATCCTGCTCGAAGCTGTTGACGCTGAGACCGCTTGCGCCTGTGGAGGCAAATTGCGTAAGCCCGCCCGAGACACCAAAGCTGCCCAGATTGAGCTTCATGGTCTGGAGCCCCTGGCCGAAATCAGCCTTGAAGGTAACCGTTGCTGGCGATCCAGCCGCTGCGGGAGTCCCGGTGACGGTGTTAACGGGGGTCTTAAACTCAGCGAGCGTGCCGTCCGGCTGATCGACCGCACCATCTTTGCCGAACAGGATATCGATGCTGCCAAGCGCCGGCGTTGTTGCCGCTGGCGCTACGATGGACAGCGTCCAAGTATTATCCGTAGTCGAAGCCGAGGGCGCAAAGGTCAGCTGCAGCGCGCGGGAATTGCCCAGCGTATCAATCACCTGAATTGACGTGCTTTGGTTGGTGGTGCCTCCCGCAGCAAGATTACCGGTGAAGCTAAGGTCCTGCGTCTGTGTCGGGGTAAAGACATCTTCCTTGACCTGAATGGGCACAAGCTGCGTCTTGTCCACCACGCCATCGGTGACTGGCCAGCCCTGCAAGGCATAGCCCGAACCATTCATCATATAGCCTTCGCGATCACGGTTGAAATCGCCTGCACGCGTATAAAAATTACGCGCGTCGAAGGTTTTTGTGCCATCCGGGTTCGAGCCAACCGGCAGCGCGGCAGTGAAGAAGCCTTGGCCGGAAATCGCCAGGGCCAGCGGGTTTTCCACCTGCTCAATCGTGCCCTGCACCTGGTTGGTGAAATCGGGTCGCGCCAGCACGGTGCCAGGGCGGTGCGTTTCGGAATTGCTTTCCGAGATATAGGATACGAAATTCGTATCCGTCCGCTTGAACCCAGTGGTCTGTGAGTTGGCAACATTATCCGAGATATGGCCGAGTGCGCGCGACTGCGCACTCATGCCGCTAAGGGCCGTGTTCATCGAACTATAAAGCGACATGGCTAATTCTCCTGCCGAAAAGGTTCAGCACCTGACTTCTGCCAGTTGGAAGGCAAGCGCCATGCCAGTGTAAAATGTCGTTTTGGATGGTGAATCCACGCCTGAATCCGCCGCCACGGGGCAAGTATTGCGTAGTTCGCGGCAATTCCTGCCGTATCACAGTCGATAATCGCTGGCCCGCGCCTTGCTCAGTCTGCCGTACCCAGTGCTTTGCCTGGCTTCATTTGGGGTGAATGCCCTTCAAGTGGGCGGGAGGTGCCGGTTGGAACAGTTTATTTGGAACTCTGCATGTTGGACCCAGCTTCTCTGCCGCAGCCAAAGCCCGCCGTAAGCCCCGGATCGGCCGGATCGGCGCGCCATGTGGCCAAGGGAGAAGCCGGCTTTCATGAGCGGCTCCGCGAAGCGCTTGAATCGCCCGAGGGTGAGCAACAAGCACACCCCCCCAGGGTGGAATCGAAATCCGCGGATCGCCCCCATGCTGATTGCCCTGAACTCGAAAAACCCAAAACGGATACAACAACAATACAGTCGGGTTCCTTTGAGCCTGCCGCGCGCGGGGCCAACATCCAGGCCGAGAATGAAGCCGGCGGCACCGCTGCAGCGCCTCAGTCGGAAGAAGTGCGCAGCCCGAAAGTGGCTGGTGCCGTGCAGACTGAAATCCTGTTGATCGAGGTTGCCGTGAATGAGGGCGCCGCAGGGCAGGAAGCTACACTGACGGCAAATGTGCCGGGAAGCCAGGTTCTGGCCCAGCCATCGGTGGTTGCGGCGGGGTCGCAGCCACTGGCCAGTACGCCTATGCCGGAAATTCAGGCTGGCGCGATGGAACCTGTGGCAGGCCAAGCTGACGCAAAGGCTAACTTGGCGACCAAGCAGGGTGACGGCGCCGGCACCGGAGTTCTCACCCCTGCTCAGATCATGGCAGCGCAGCCCGGCAGCGTGATGGAAGCCGAGGCGCAGGCAGTGCTTCAGGCGGCCCAGCATGGCGCGGCTTCGCGCAGCGCACCGGCCACCGCGGCGGATCAGCAGCAAAACATCGCCAATGGTCTGGCGGCGGCGCCTGCCCAGGCTGCGGCAGCGCAGACGGCCCAGAACCCGCAAGCCATGGCTGGCGCACGCAAATCCGCCCTGTCGGCCCAGGCCGGTGATGCGGTGGAAGCCACTAAACCGTCTGAATCCTTGGCGCTGCTCTCCAAGGCCCTCAATAAAATTGAGGCGGTGGGGGGAATGCAGGTCGTTATGGCCGACGAAACAGCGGAACCGGGCTTGCGTCTGGCGAGCCTGGAAGCCCCTAAAGCCGTTTTCACCAAATCTTCGGGTGAATCGCGTGCTGAGGGAATTTCGATGCAGCCACCCGGATTTATGGGGCCTGACGGCATGTTGCAGCGCGCCGATGCGCCACCGCCCAGCAGTCCCGCGCGCGAAGCCTCGGCCCCGCTGCCGGCGCGTCAGCTTGCCCCGGTGGTGGTTTCCCTTGTGCTGGGACGCGGGGATGAGGCGCTGACTATCGCCCTTGATCCGGTGGAGCTTGGCCGTGTTGAAGTCAGCATCGGCCAAGGCAAGGAAGCCGGCCAGATACGTATTGTGGCGGAACGCCCGGAAACTCTTGCCTTGCTGCAGCGCGACCAACGTGAATTGGACCGGGCGCTCAACCAGGCGGGCCTTGATGATATGGGGCGGTCGCTCTCCTTTTCATTGGCTTCGGATCAGGGGCGCCAGCACCAGCAGCAGCATGCCGCCCATCCTGGTCCCAATCGCTTCGCCGGTGGCCTGACCGGTAGTGAATCCGAACGCCCCCTGGGGCCGATCCCAATGCCGGCGCGCGCCGGTAGTACCTCCTTGCTTGACATAGCTGTCTGAACGGAACCCAAACCATGTCCGCATCCATTGCTGCCGCTTCCGCCAATGCCGCCACCAGCACCGCGCAAAGTTCGAAATTCGGAGGGGATTTCAATACCTTCCTGACCCTGCTGACCACGCAGATCAAGAATCAAAGCCCGACCGATCCGTTGGACACCAATCAGATGACCAGCCAATTGGTGCAGTTTGCCTCGGTCGAACAGCAAATCACGATGAACCAGAACTTGCAGCGCCTGCTGACCCTGGAACAGGCATCCCAGCTGACCGCGAGCGCGCCGCTGATCGGCCAGAATGTGGAGGTTGAAGCCGAACAGATCTCTCTGCAAAGCGGTACCGGGACGCTCAAGCTACCGGCCGCTGGCGCTTCACAGATGGCCATGGTCACCATCCTGGGCAGCGGCAATCGCATCATTCGTCAGGAAACCGTGCAGCTTGGCAGCGCGCCCAGGAATTGGTCCTGGAATGGCAAGGGCCCGGATGGGGTTTCCATGCCGGATGGCGCCTATAAGACAAGCGTTACCGGTGTTG